>JBBQSN010000025.1:0-25978 GCA_038213835.1 Actinomycetales bacterium | reverse complement strand
CGCTCCCGCCCGGTCGGGGTCGCGCTGGGCGACCCAGACGTCGACCACGGCCCCGGTGACCAGACCGGACGGGCGCTCGCCCTCGACCGGCACGCCGACGGCCTGCACCGCGACGTCGCCCTGGCTGCCGAGCGCAGCGCGCGGGAGCAGCTCGCCCTGACCCACCGTGCGCGTGGCCACCGTGCCCGGTTCCAGGTCGGCGTCGGCCGCGAGGTAGGTGCTCGAGGAGTCGGCGAGCAGGACGTCGACCACGACGACGTCGTCGGCCTCCACCCGGTCGCCTGGCACCAGCGGGTGGGCGGCCGCGTAGAACGGGCTGGTGTCGTCGGCGGTCGCCACCACCCGGGCACCCAGCACCACCGAGCCCAGCACGAGCAGCACGCCGACGAGCAGGCGCGGATCGCGCCAGGACGGGGCCCGGAGCCGGGTGGCCGCTGGGGCGGGCAGGTCAGTGGTCGTGGTCGTGGTCACAAGGCTCCCCTGGGTCCGGACGAAACGGAGCAGATCATCTCAAACGCCATCCAGCGACACCGAGCGCTCGACGCAGGGCGGAGATCAACCGGATGGCGACAGAGGGTGCCATCGTGCCCATCCCGTGTGTCAAGATCGTCAAGGACGACCCACGTGCTGCACCCGACAGGAGGTCGTGATGACCCACCGTTTCCTCCCGCTGACCGACGTCGCCGAGATCCTCAACGTCTCGTCGGCCCAGGCGTACGCCCTGGTGCGGTCCGGAGACCTGCCCGCCATCAAGGTCGGTGGCCGTGGGCAGTGGCGGATCGAGACCACCGCGCTGGAGGACTACATCCAGCGCATGTACGCGGAGACCCGCGCCGGCGTGCACGGCGGGGCGCCCGAGACCCAGGTCGAGAAGGCCTGACCCCTCCGCGGCGCTGCGCCTGAGGCGCCGCTCCCTCACGACGCACCGCCCCGCACCTGGTGCACGTGGGCGAACGCCACCGCCGCGACCGAGGTGACCGCTCCCGGGCGGCGCGGCTCCCCCGCCGGGTGCAGCGCCAGGTCGAGGTGGTCGGCGCCCACCCGGTCGATCGTCCCCGTGAGCCGCTCCCGCCCCGCGTGCACCGTGACCGGCGCCCGGTCGCGCGCCAGCGCCCGCAGCGCGTGACCCAGGCCGAGCCGGCGCAGCACCGTCCCCGGCTCGGGGGCGACGGCGCGGGCCAGCCCGTGGGCGGCGACGACCGCGGCAGCCGGCACCAGCACCGGCGTGCGATCCTCCCGCAGGAGCACCCACTGCGGAGCGACGTCGGTGACGACCCCGCTGACGGTGCCCCTCGGCAGCGTGAGCGCCAGCTGCGAGCCCAGGTGCACGAGCAGCCGGTCGGCGAGACCGACGGTGGCGCGCTCGGCCCGGACGCGCTCGGCCACCTCGGCGTGCAGCCCGGCGATCTCCTCGCGCTCCAGCTGCGCCTCGAGGTCCTCGAACAGGGAGTGCCAGCGCATGGAGCGGGAGGGTAGCGGGTGTGGACACGCTGGCGATCCATCGTCTATCGTCCGTCAGCAAACAGCAGCAAACGATCGATCAGAAGGGAGAAGACGATGCGCGTCCCGGTGTCCCGCGTCCTGCTCCTGCTCGCCCTCGGCCTCGCGCCCGCCGCCCTCTCGTACTGGCTGGCGGTCGAGGCCCTGCGGGCGTGGTCGGCCTGGTCCGGGCCCGGGCAGGCCGTCGACGCCGCTGTCGTGGCGGCTACCGCCGGTGCCGGGGCCGTGGTCGCCGGGTGGCTCGCGCTCGGTGCGCTGGTCAGCGGCGCCTGCGTTCTGGCCGGCTCCACCCAGCGGCCGGCGCTCGTGCCCGTCCCGCTGCACCGGTGCGTGGCGCTGGTCCTCGGGGTCGCCCTCGCTGCCACCCTCGACCCAGCCTGGGCGCCGACCGGCCCCGGGGAGGCCGCGGCCCCCGTCCGCACCGCGGTGGCAGAGGTGGCCGGGGCAGCCGCCAGCCGGACCGGCGCCCCGGACCCGGGCTGGCGTCCCGTCCAGGCTCCGACCCCCTCCCCCCGCACCGTCGCCGAGCCGATCGACCCGATCCTGCTGAGCGGCTCCCAGCCCGGCACCCCGTCCGGCGAACTGTCCGGCGAGCCGGCCGGCGAGCTGACCGAGCCGGTGACGGTGCACCGCGGTGACACCCTGTGGGACCTCGCGGCCCGGCACCTCGGTGGCCGGGCCACCGACGCCGAGATCGCCGCGGAGTGGCCGCGCTGGTACGCCGCCAACCGGGAGGCCATCGGCGCCGACCCCGACCTGCTCCTCCCCGGCCAGCAGCTGGCACCACCCGGGCCGGTCGACGGTGGGTGAGCGATCCGCCCCTCTGCCCGTCGGAGGGGGCACGACGGCCCGTCACCGTGCTGCGGGCCGTCCACAGGGTGCGGGTGAGCACCCGCCCCGCACCGGGACGACCCGGGACGGTGTGGGCACGTCCAGGGCAACGGAACGACGCACATGACGGGTACGAGCACCGCCACCGGACCCGCGCTCAAGGCACTGCCCGTGCCGGTGACCGAGCCGGCACCCAGCACGGGGCCGTTGCGCACCTGGCACGTGCCGGCCACCCAGGGGGCGCTGAAACTCGGCTTCACCGCCGTCGAGCGCACGCTGGCCGACCCCGACTTCGGGCGCCAGCCCACCTCCTCCGCCCGGCTCCCCGACCCCCAGGCCACCTGCGCGGCGCTGGTGCAGGCCGTGGTCGAGGTCCTGGGCGGCGTCCGCCCGGCCAGCCAGCTGGTCCGCTGGCTCAGTCTTGACGTCCACGTCGCCCTCGCCCGCCGGGCCGCCCTGGCGAGCCGGATGCGTCGGGGTGCCGCCCCGAGCATCCGTCAGGCCGTCGTCCGCGGTGTCCGGGTCTGCGTGCCGGCCGACGGCGTCGCCGAGGCCAGCGCCGTGGTCGTCGACGCCGACCGGGTGCGCGCCGTCGCCCTCCGGCTCGAGGGCCTCGACGGCCGCTGGCGCGCCACCGCGCTCGAGGTCGGCTGAGCCGCACCGCCTCTCACGACAGCACGGACCAGCCGACGCTCAGCGCTTCTTGCCGTCCTTCTTGCGTCGGGCCTTGCTCGTGGGCCGGTTGGCGCGCTGCGCCTGCTCCTGCGGGGAGGCCTCGGAGTGCACCTCGACCTCGCCGTCCTCGGTGGGGGCGCTGTACTGCAGCGGCGCGGAGCGGTCCGGGGCGTCGAGCCCCTTGGCCGTCACCACGGGGGCCTCCTGGCCGTCCGCGCCCTCAGCCGGCTCCGCCTGCTGCACCTCGAGGTTGAACAGGTAGCCGACCGACTCCTCCTTGATCGCCTCGGTCATCGCCTGGAACAGCTGGAAGCCCTCGCGCTGGTACTCGACCAGGGGGTCGCGCTGGGCCATCGCCCGCAGCGAGATGCCCTCCTGGAGGTAGTCCATCTCGTAGAGGTGCTCGCGCCACTTGCGGTCCAGCACCGACAGCACGACGCGTCGCTCGAGCTCGCGCATCGCCTCGGGGCGGACCGTCTTCTCGCGGGCGTCGTAGGCGTGCTGGGCGTCCGAGCGCATCTCCTGCGCCAGCCGCGGCGCGGTGAGCTGGGAGACGCCGCCGAACTCCTCCTCGATCTCGGACTTGGTGAGTGAGACGGGGTACAGCGTCTTGAGGGCGGTGAGCAGCTGGTCGAGGTCCCAGTCCTCCCCGAAGCCCTCGGCCGTGGCGGCCTCGACGTAGGCGGTGACGACGTCGTCGACGAAGTGCCGCACCTGCTCGTGCAGGTCGGCCCCCTCCAGCACGCGGCGGCGCTCGGCGTAGATCACCTCGCGCTGGCGGTTCATGACGTCGTCGTACTTGAGCACGTTCTTGCGGATCTCGAAGTTGCGCGCCTCGACCTGGCTCTGCGCGCTCTGGATCGCGCGGCTGACCATCTTGGACTCCAGCGGCACGTCGTCCGGGATCCCGGCCTTGGACAGCAGGCTCTCGGCCATGCCGGAGTTGAACAGCCGCATCAGGTCATCGGTGAGCGAGAGGTAGAACCGCGACTCGCCCGGGTCGCCCTGCCGGCCGGAGCGACCGCGCAGCTGGTTGTCGATCCGGCGCGACTCGTGCCGCTCGGTGCCGAGCACGTACAGGCCGCCGAGCTCGAGCACCTCCTCGTGGCCGGAGGCCACCTGCCCCTGAGCCGTCTCGAGGACCTCGGGCCACTGCGTCTCGTAGTCCTCTGCGTGCTCGACGGGGTCGAGGCCGCGGGTCTGCATCTCCTGCACCGCGAGGAACTCGGCGTTGCCGCCGAGCATGATGTCGGTGCCGCGTCCGGCCATGTTGGTGGCGACGGTGACTGCGCTCTTGCGGCCGGCCATCGCGATGATCGATGCCTCGCGGGCGTGCTGCTTGGCGTTCAGCACCTCGTGCGCCACGCCGTGCTGGGTGAGCTGCTCGGACAGGTACTCGCTCTTGGCGACGCTGACGGTGCCGACCAGCACCGGCTGGCCCTTGCCGTGCCGCTCCAGGATGTCCTCGACGACAGCCTCGTACTTGGCCACCTCGGTCTTGTAGACGAGGTCGGGCTGGTCGGCCCGGACCATCTCCTTGTTGGTCGGGATCGGGATGACGCCGAGCTCGTAGGTGCCCTGGAACTCCGCGGCCTCGGTGGAGGCCGTCCCGGTCATCCCGGCGAGCTTGTCGTACATCCGGAAGTAGTTCTGCAGCGTGATCGTGGCGAGGGTCTGGTTCTCCGCCTTGATCTGCACGTCCTCCTTGGCCTCGATCGCCTGGTGCATGCCCTCGCTGTACCGGCGGCCCGCGAGCATCCGGCCGGTGTGCTCGTCGACGATCATCACCTCGCCGTCCTGCACGACGTAGTCCTTGTCCCGCTTGAACAGCTCCTTGGCCTTGATCGCGTTGTTGAGGTACCCGACGTAGGGGGTGTTGATCGAGTCGTAGAGGTTCTCGATCCCGAGGTAGTCCTCCACCTTCTCGATGCCCGACTCCAGGACGCCCACGGTGCGCTTCTTCTCGTCGATCTCGTAGTCGCGCTCGTCCTTGAGCAGCCGCACGACCTTGGCGAACTCGGCGTACCAGCGGGGGGCGTCGCCCGTGGCCGGGCCGGAGATGATCAGCGGCGTGCGGGCCTCGTCGATGAGGATCGAGTCGACCTCGTCGACGATCGCCATGTGGTGGCCGCGCTGCACGAGCTCGGTGGAGGCCCACGCCATGTTGTCGCGCAGGTAGTCGAAGCCGAACTGGGTGTTGGTGCCGTAGGTGATGTCGCACGCGTACTGCGCGCGGCGCTCGTCCGGGCGCATGTGGTCGAGCACGCAGCCGACGGACAGGCCGAGGAAGCGGTGCACGCGTCCCATCAGGTCCGACTGGTACTTCGCCAGGTAGTCGTTGACCGTGATGACGTGCACGCCCTGGCCGGTCAGGGCGTTGAGGTAGCTCGGGAAGGTCGCGACCAGGGTCTTGCCCTCCCCGGTCTTCATCTCCGCGATGTTGCCCTGGTGCAGGGCGGCTCCACCCATCAGCTGGACGTCGTAGGGCCGCTGTCCGAGGGAGCGCTTGGCCCCCTCCCGCACGGTGGCGAAGGCCTCGGGGAGCAGGTGGTCGAGGGACTCGCCGTCGGCCAGGCGGGCCTTGAACCGGTCGGTCTCCTCGCGCAGCTCGGCGTCCGACATCCCGACGAAGTCGTCCTCCAGGGAGTTGACCTGGCTCGCCAGCGTCTGCAGACGCCTGACCATGCGGCCTTCGCCGGCGCGCAGGATTCGGTCGAGGATGGGCACGTCTCACTCCGTCTGTGGTCGGTCTACCGGTCTTCGCAGGCTCTGCCACATCGTACGCACCAGGGCACGTCCGGGTTCCCGTCGCGCACGGGACGCCGTTGCCGCTGCGCCGGGCCCGCGCCAGGGTGGGGACGTGCAGCAGCCCACCCTCGGTACCTCCACCCGCGCGGGTGGCGAGGTCGTGCTGCGCGCGCACGCCACCGACGACGTGCCGCACCTGGTCCGGATGCTCGGCCACCAGGACGTGAACCGCTGGGTCAGCGGCCCCCCGGTGCCGTTCGGCGCCGACGACGCCCGGGCCTGGATCGCGAGCCGCGGACCGGCCTGGGAGCGGGACGACGGCACCGAGTGGTCCTGGATGGTCGACCTGGACGGCGTCCCCGCCGGCCAGCTCGGGCTGCGGCCCCGCGGCGACGGGGCGATCGAGGTCGGTTTCCTGCTGGGGACGCACGCCTGGGGTCGCGGGGCGATGTCAGCCGCTCTGCGCGAGGCCGCCCGGTGGGCGTTCCGGTCCCGGGCCGAGGGCGGGGCGGACGCGCAGGTGCTGCACTGGAAGGCGCTGGTGGGCAACTGGGACTCGCGCCGGGTCGCCTGGGCGTGCGGCTTCCGGGTCGAGGGCCTCGTGCGCGGGCTGCTCTCCCACCGCGGCCAGCCGCTCGACGGCTGGACCGCCTCGCTGCGCCGGGGCGACCCGCTGCGCGCGGTCGTCCCGTGGTTCGACGTGCCCGAGGTCGAGGTCGGGGACATGCTGCTGCGCGCCAACCTCCCGGCCGATGCCGAGCGGATCGTGCAGGCCTGCTCGCACCCGAGTACCCGGCAGTGGTTGGCCGACCTGCCCGATCCGTACACGCCGGCGGAGGCGCGGGCCTACCTGGCATCGGTGGCAGAGCTGCACGCGGTCGGCGGTGCCCTGCACTGGGCCGTCACCGATGCCGGCGCACCGGACCGGCTGCTGGGCCAGGTGGCACTGAACGGCCTCGGCCACGGGGTGTCGACCACCGGCGAGGTCGGGTACTGGGTGCACCCCGACTCCCGGGGCCGGGGCGTGGCCACGCGGGCCGTGCGGGCGGCGAGCCGGCACGGCCTGCTGGCCCTGGACGAGGGCGGCCTGGGGCTGCGACGGCTGCTGCTGCGGGCCGCCGAGGGCAACAGGGCCTCGTGCGCGGTCGCGCGGAAGGTGGGGTTCACCGAGGTGGGTCGCGACCGTGACGGCGTCGGTACCCACCGGGGCGCGGTCGCCGACCACCTGCGCTTCGACCTGCTCGCCGAGGAGATGGACGCCGCCTGGGCACACCCGTCCTCGCTGCGCTGAGCCCTCCCGGAGCAGCCCCTCAGTCGTCCGAGACGACGAGACCGAGGTGCGCGGCGAGCAGCGGGGCCAGCTCGACCAGCTGGACGCTGCTGATGGTCGCGCCCGCGAGGCCGGCCAGGCCGTCGACCCGGCGCAGCGTGGTGCCGCGCAGGTCGACGTCGGTGAGCGTGGCGCCTGCGACGTCGAGCCGCTCGACCTGGACGTCGTCCAGCCGCAGCCGCTTCACGGTGGCTCCGGCCAGGTCGAGGTCGCCGACCACGACCCCGGAGAGCGCGAGGTCGACCACGGTGGCCTCGCGCAGGTCGAGGTAGTCGACCTTGCCGCCGGCCACCCGCACCCGGGTGAGCTCGCCGCCGTGGGCCTGCACCGCCCCGAGTCGGCAGCCCTCGAACCCGACGTCGAGCAGCTCGGCCGAGGCGAGGTCCAGGGAGGTCGAGCGGACGGCCGTGAACGTGGTGTCGACCAGCCGGGCCCGCCGCAGCCGGACGTCGTCCAGGACGCACGCGGTGACGGCGCACTCGAGCAGCCGGGCGTTGCCCGCGTCCGCACCGGTGAGGTCGAGATCGGCGAAGGTCTCGCCGTCGAGCACGGCGTCCTGCTCCAGCCCGTGCCGGGCCCCCGCGGCGCCGGCCGTCACGAGATGTCGAGGATCTTCTCGCGGACGGCGTACACGACCGCCTCCATCCGCGAGTGCAGCTGCAGCTTCTCGAGGATGTTGCGCACGTGGTTCTTCACCGTGTTCTCGGAGATGAACAGCGAGACGGCGATGTCCTTGTTGGCCATGCCGCGCGCCACCAGCCGCAGCACCTCGAGCTCACGCTCGGTCAGCCGCGGCACCGGCACCCGGGCCGCCTCGGTGGAGCGCTTGGACAGCTCGGCGAACTCGGCCAGCAGCGCGCCGGCCATCGACGGGCTGATCAGCGACTGGCCCCCGACCACGGCGCGGATCCCCTCGGCGATGTCCTCGCCGGGGACGTCCTTGAGCAGGTACCCGTTGGCACCGGCGCGCACGGCCTCGAACAGGTCGCTCTCCTCGTCGCTGATGGTGAGCATGACGATGCGGGCGCTGGGCACCGCGCTCTTGATGTCCGAGCACGCCTCGATGCCGGAGCGGCGGGGCATCCGGACGTCCATCAGCACGACGTCGGGCAGCAGGTCGACGGCGCGGGCGACCGCCTCGGCGCCGTCACCGGCCTCGCCGACGATCTCGATGTCGTCCTCGGCGCCGAGGACCATCTCCAGACCGCGCCGGTACAGGACGTGGTCGTCGGCCACGAGCACCCGGATCCGCTCGCTCACCTAACCTCCGCCTCCTGCACCCGCACCCGAGCTGCCAGGGTCCCGGGACGGGCCCTGTGCCGCATCATGCCACCGGGACGTGGCACGTGGAGCGGTCGTCCGGCGATTCCAGCTGCTGCCGCCGGGTCAGCGCACGGCGGCGGACGTCTCCGCGGAGTCGCCCTTGCCGTTCTGGTCTGCCAGCGCCGCCCCCTGCGAGGCCTCGAGCCGCAGCACGCCGTAGCTCCAGCCACGCCGGCGGTACACCACGCTCGGGCTGCCGGTCTCGACGTCGGAGAACAGGTAGAAGTCGTGACCCACCAGCTCCATCTCGTCGAGCGCCTCCGAGACGGTCATGGGCGTGGCGACGTGGGTCTTCTCGCGGATCGCGATGGGCGAGTCGCCCTGGTCCCCCGACAGGTCGGTGGGCTCGTCGTCGGTGACGGCGGCACCCTCGCCGACGGGCACGAAGCCCTCGCCGTCACGCACGCTGGGCGGGTTGTGCCGGCCGTGGTGCACCTTGCGGCGATCGCGCGCCCGGCGCAGCCGCTCCATCAGCTTCTCCTGCGCGAGATCGAGCGCGGCGTAGGGGTCGTCGGCGCTGGCCTCCGCGCGGATCACGGGACCGCTCGCCGTGACCGTGAGCTCGACCCGCTCGCAGGTGTCGGCCTGGCGGGGGTTGGACTCGTGGCTGATCTTCACGTCGATCCGTTGCACCCGGGGACTGAGCTGCTCGACCTTCGCCAGCTTGTCCTCCAGGTGCCGACGGAACCGGTCGGGAACCTCGACGTGCAGGGCGGTGACCACGATGTCCACGGTGGGAGATCCTCTCGTCGCTGACGGACGGTTCTTCCGTCCTCAGACGTTAGTCCACCCGCTTCGCCGGTGCCTACCTCTACGGGGCACCGCGCATGGCGGAGCCGTTCGTGGACGGCGTGGCCGCCACCGTGGCACCCCCGAGCACGAGACCACCGGCGGCGGTCAGCACGCGCACGGCCTCGGCCAGGCTCGCCCCCGTGGTGATGACGTCGTCGACGACCAGGACCCGTCGGCCCGCGACCCACGTGGCGGCCCCTGGGCGGCAGAGCAGCCGTCCGGACAGGTTCTCGTGCCGGGCCTGGCGGCCCAGGCCGGACTGATCGGCTGCCCCTGGCAGCTGCCGCAGGACGGTGGCGACAGGGAGCCCCGCGCGCCGGGCGGCGGCGGCGACGAGGTCACCCCCGCGCTCGCGCACCCGGGCCGCGGCCGAGGGCACCGGGACCAGGACGACCCGGACCGCCGCCCCGCCGGACGACGCGCCCGCCGACGACAGGCCGGCGCGCACCGCCCGGGCCAGACCTGCTCCGACCACCGGCGTGAGGTCGGGCCGGCCACGGTCCTTCCACGCCACCAGGGCGGCCCGCACCCGGCCCTGGTACGGGGCCACGCAGTGCAGCGGCAGGTCGGGCGGCCACCAGGGCGGGCTGGTGCCGGTGACCTGCTCCACCAGTACCCCCGCTCGGACGAGGGCGCCCAGGCAGCGGCGGCACAGGGCCGTGTCGACCAGCCCGCACCCGGCGCACCGCGTGGGCAGCGCGAGAGCGGCCGCCTCGACCAGGGCCAGGCCCAGAGCAGCTGTCGCGGAACGGCTCCGACCGCGGTGTCGAGCGGTGTGCACGAGGCCGATCCTGGCCGCCGCGTCGGGCGAGAGGGCCGCACGGCCGGCCGGGTTGTGGACGACGACGCCGCGAACACCCCTGTGGACGGTGGGGCGGTCAGCCCTCGAAGGCCGGCTGGAGCGCCCCGCGGGCGTCCTGCAGCTCGACCCAGGCGGTGCCCTCCTGCTCCAGGAGGCGACCGTCGGCGGTGGACACCACAACCGAGCGCACCCCGTTGCCGGCCGCCAGGTTGCTCGCCCCGACCACCGGCGCCAGCGGGTCGACCAGGGGGCCTCCGAGGTCGACCGGGACCACCTGCAGGTCCACCTCCTCGGCCGAGCGACCGAGCACCGCGACCTGGTTCTCGTCGACCCAGACGGCCTCCTCGACGACCGCGAGCCCGATGCCGGTCGCCAGGGGCGTGGGGTCGGTGAGGCGCAGCGGTCGGTAGTCCTGGCCCCTGACCACCCCGGCGAGCTCGACCACGCCGATGCCGTCCGCCGTGGTGGAGGCGACCAGCACCCGCGTGCCCTCGCGCGACACCCGCAGCGACGTGACCCGCCGCCCCTGCAGCCAGGGGGCGAGCACCTCGACCGCCTGTCCCCCGGGCAGCACGGCAGACACCGTGCCGGTCGATGCCGCGGACGAGGTCCAGACCCAGCCGCGCCAGTCGAACGAGGGGGCGGTGAGGTCGGCGCCCACGACGAGCGGCTCGGACGGCTGGTCGGCCCCGGACCGCAGGGTCAGCAGCTGGCTGCGCTCCTGCGCGAGCACCGCGAGACCGGTGTTGCCGTAGGCCAGGCCCGGGTGGCTGATGCCCAGGCCGTCGAGCGCCGGGAGGTCGGGCACGGGGACGAGCCGCGACCCCTCCAGCCGGGCAGGCACCCCCTCCGCCAGGACCAGTGGCGTCGGTGAGACGTCCGGGTCGCGGCGCGGGGTCTGGCCGTCCTCCGGCAGCGACAGCTCGGCGCCGTCGACGCTCATCCGCACGTCGGACACGCCGAGCTGGGAGCGCAGGGTGGCGAGCAGCTGGGCGCGCATCAGCAACCGGTCCGCCGGCACCGCCTCCCGCGCCGAGGCGGTGAGCGGCACGGTGACCACGGGCCCGTCGACGGCGACCACCTGCGGCGACGCGAGCCGGGTGCCCGGCGGGAACGCGGAGGTCACGGCCGGACCCAGCCAGGGCGAGGGACCGTCCAGCAGCTCGTTCACCACCTGGGTCGGCGCCGACTCCGACTCGGGGAACCAGCGCTGCTCGGGCACCAGGAGGTTCCGGGTGGGGTCCAGGAAGTAGAGCAGGTAGGACCGGAACGCGAACTGGAAGTCCGGCTGGGGCAGCAGGGCCAGGTCGGGCACCGTGGCGATCCGCCACTGGCCCGCGTCGTCGCGCCGCAGCACGAGCTCGACCACGCGGTTCGTGCCGGGCGGCTGCTGGACGTAGCGGCCGGCGGTGTCGACCACAGCCACCACGTCCAGCGCCAGCCGGGCGGTCAGCTCGACGACCTCCTCGCCCACACCGGCGACGTCGGCCGGGACGTCTCGCCCGGCGTCGACGTAGGACGTCTGAGGCGTGTAACCGGCGAACACCACGGTCTCCTCGCTCGGCCGCCACGACCGCGCGGTGCCCGGCTGCAGGTAGAGCCGGGCCAGCTCGTAGTCCTGGTCGGCCTGCAGGAAGCCGGCCACGACGTCGGCGGGCGTGGCTCCGGCCGCCGGTCCCTCGCTGAGCTGGCGGATGGGCACCACGCCGACCGGCTCGCCCTCGACCACCGGGCCGTCCGTGGGCATCCGGGCGCACGACACCACGACCAGCAGCACGGCGAGAGCACCGACCAACCGCACCCGCAGGCCCACCACGGCGCTAGCCACGGGGGCCGTCCTCGACCCTGACGGGCAGGTCGGAGGGGGCCGCGATGCCACCGGTGGGGACCGGGTGCCGGGCCAGCCGGACGCCCCGGCGGTCCTCGCCCGGGACGGCCGGGCCGAGCGGCAGCGGCGAGCCCCCCACGATCGTTCCCGAGCGGCGCGGCAGCGTGAGCCGGAACGCACTGCCGACCCGCTGCTCCCCCCACACCTCGAGCCGGCCGCCGTGCAGGTGGGCGTCCTCGAGCGAGATGGCCAGCCCGAGCCCGGTGCCGCCCGAGGTGCGGGCGCGGGCGGGGTCGGCGCGCCAGAACCGGTCGAAGACGTGCTGGGCGTCGCCGGGGCGCAGGCCCACCCCGTGGTCGCGCACGAGCACCGCGACGGCGTGGTCGTCGGCCCCGACGTGCACGTCGACCGGGTTGCCCTCGCTGTGCTCCACGGCGTTGACGACCAGGTTCCGCACGATCCGCTCCACCCGTCGCGGGTCGACCTCGGCGATCGCCGCCCCGGCCGGCAGGTGCACCCGCAGCTCGCACCCGCGTCGCTCGGCCAGGGGGACGGCCAGGTCGATCACCTGCTCGACCACCCCGCACACGTCGGCGGGCTCGGCGTCCAGGGCGGCGGCGCCGGCGTCGAACCGGCTGATCTCCAGCAGGTCGGCGAGCAGCGACTCGAACCGGTCCAGCTGGGTCTGCAGCAGCTCGGCGGAGCGCGCGATCGCCGGCGCGAAGTCCTCCCGGGCGTCGTGCAGCACCTCGCCGGCCATCCGGATCGTCGTCAGCGGCGTGCGCAGCTCGTGCGAGACGTCGGAGACGAACCGGCGCTGCAGCCGGGACAGCTCCTCCATCCGCCCGATCTGGTCCTGCAGGCTGGCCGCCATGTCGTTGAACGACCCGGCCAGCCGGGCCAGGTCGTCCTCCCCGCGCTGCGGCATCCGCTCGTCGAGGTGCCCGTCGGAGAACCGGGCAGCCACGGTGGCGGCCTGCCGCACGGGCGTGACCACCTGGCGGGTGACGACGAACGCGATCGCCCCGAGCAGCAGCACCAGCGCCGCCATCCCGATCGCCAGCACCCGCTGCACCGAGTCGAGGGTCTGCTGCTCGGGCTCGAGGCTGACGACGAAGTAGAGCTCGTAGATGCCCGCCAGCGGGACGTCGACCTGCGAGCCGACGACGAGGCCCGGGACGACGGCGCCGGACGCCAGCTCGAGCTCGACCGAGCGACGCTGCTGGTTCTCCGACGCGCGCACGGCGCGCCGGAGGTCCTCGGGCACCACGGTGGCGCTGATCCGGTTGATCGCGAAGCTGCCGACGGCCTGCTCGGGTGCCGGCGCGTCGGGGCGGCGCAGCAGCAGGATGCCGACGCCGGAGTCGCCGCCGGTGCCGGAGATCGACAGCAGGTTCTCCTGGACGACGCCGCCGAGCGCGGTGGCGGCCTGGGAAGCGTCGTAGCGATCCATCAGGTCCTGGAACTGGGCGGCGGCGCGGGCCGAGTCGGTGACGGCCTGCGCGCTGCGGGCCTCCAGCAGCCGTTCGCTGACCTGGTCGGCGACGAAGGCGACGACGAGCAGGGTGGCCATCAGGCCGAGCGCCATCGTGGTGGTGACCACGCGGACCTGGAGCGAGCGCCGCCACAGGTGGGCGACGTGACGTCCTCCTGCGGCTGCGCCCGAGGCGATCAGGCGCAGGCGCGGGACGACTCGACCGGGTGCCACGGACGCCCTCAGGCGGGACCGGCCTTGTACCCGACGCCCCGCACGGTGACGACGACCTCGGGGTGCTCGGGATCGCGCTCGACCTTGGACCGCAGCCGCTGCACATGGACGTTCACCAGCCGGGTGTCGGCGGCGTGCCGGTACCCCCACACCTGCTCGAGCAGCACCTCGCGGGTGAACACCTGCCAGGGCTTGCGGGCCAGGGCGACGAGGAGGTCGAACTCGAGCGGCGTCAGCTGGATCTGCTCGTCGGCCCGGCGCACCGAGTGCCCGGCGACGTCGATGGCGAGGTCGCCGATGGTGAGGGACTCGAGCACCGGCTGGTCGGTGCGCCGCATCCGCGCCCGCACCCGGGCGACGAGCTCCTTCGGTTTGAACGGCTTCGGTACGTAGTCGTCGGCCCCGGACTCCAGCCCGAGGACGATGTCGACGGTGTCGCTCTTGGCCGTGAGCATCACGATGGGGACGACCGACTCGGCCCGGATCTGGCGGCAGACCTCGATGCCGTCCTTGCCCGGGAGCATGAGGTCGAGCAGGACGAGGTCGGGACGCGAGGCCCGGAACGCCTCGAGCGCCCCGTCGCCGTCGGCGCAGAAGTACGGCTCGAAGCCCTCGCCGCGCAGCACGATGCCGATCATCTCCGACAGTGCTGTGTCGTCGTCGACGACCAGGATCCGGCCCCTCATGGCGGCATCGTCTCACCTCCACCGTCCACGAGGTGCCGATGTGCCGGTTCCCGCGCGTGGCTGCATGGAAGGATGAGGGCACAGGACGCCGAACGGACCGCAGTCCGGCGGGCGAGCGCACGAGGGGGAAGCACGTGAGCCAGGGCTGGCACGCACCGGGGGACCAGCCGGACATCCAGCAGGGCCGGCAGCAGGGCCAGCAGCAGGGCCAGCAGCAGGGCCAGGGCTGGGGCGGCCCGCCTCCCGGGGCGCCCGACCTCAGCAAGCCCGCCGGTCCGACGCCGGGGTACCCCCAGCCCGCTCCGCCGTACGGGCAGCAGGCTGCCCAGCAGCACGGCCAGCAGTACGGGTACGGCTACGGCCCGGGCATGCCCCCGCCGGCCCCGTTGGCCCCGCGGCCCGGCGTGATCCCGCTGCGGCCGCTGTCACTGGGCGAGATCTACGACGGCGCCTTCCAGGCGATGCGGCGCAACCCCGGGCCGATGATCGGCTCGGCGGCGATCGTGGGCGCGATCATCGCGCTGGTGAACGCGGTGTACGAACTGCTCGCCGGGCCGAGGCTGGCCCCCCTGCTCGACCCCGCGGGCGCCGCGTCCATCAGCGAGGACGAGGCGATCAGCGCGCTCGGGGCCCTGGGGGCGGGCGGGCTGGTCACGGTCGTGGTCACCCTCGTCGGCGTGGCCGTGCTGAACGGGGTGCTCGTGCTCCCGGTCAGCCGAGCGGTCACCGGGCAGAGCACCACCTTCGGCGAGGTGTGGACGGCCACCTGGCCCCGGTTCTGGGCGCTGCTCGGCGTGGTCGCCCTCGCGTTCGTCATCGGCCTCGGCATCTACGTAGGGGCCTTGGTCCCGGTCGTCGCGCTCGCCTTCGTCCACCCGGCGTTCCTGATGCTGCTGCTGGTGTCGGTGCCCGTCGTGGTGCTCGGGCTGCTGTGGCTGCTGGTCCGCTCCGCGCTCGCGGTGCCCGCGCTGATGCTGGAGCGCACCGGCCCGATGGCCTCCTGGCGGCGGGTCCGCACCCTGGTCGGCGGGCTCTGGACCGGGCCGTTCTGGCGCTCGCTCGGCATCCTGGTCCTCGCGGGCATCATCACGGCGGTCGCCCAGGCGCTGCTGATCGTCCCGGCCGAGCTGGTCTCGTTCGCCATCGGTTCGGCCAACTCCGACGACCCGGTCGCCGTCGCCGGCTACTCACCGCCCCAGGTGCTGCTCTCCGCGATCGCCTCGATCGTCGCCTCCGCGGTCGTGTACCCGTTCACCGCCGGGGTCGGCACGCTGCTGTACGTCGACCACCGGATGCGCCGCGAGGGCCTCGACGTCGAGCTCGCGCGGGCCGCGTCGCAGTGATCATCGGGACCGCGCAGGCTCTCGCCGGACCGATCGTGCGCGCCGTCGTGCCCGTCGTCCCGGACGAGCAGATCGCGCGCGAGTGGGTGGAGACCGAGCTGCGCGACCCCGCGTACGCCGCCGCGCAGCCCGGCCCGCTCGACCGGGCGATCTCGTTTGTGCTGGAGCGGATCGGCTCCGTCGAGGGCGGTCCCTCGCTGTGGTTCTGGCTGGTCCTGCTCGTCGTCGTCGCCGTGGTCGGCGTCCTGGTGGTGCGTCGCAACGGGGTTGCCCGGGCGCGAGCGCGCACGGGCTCGGCGGCGGGGGCGGTGGGCGTCGACCCCGCGGTCACGTCCGAGGAGTACCGCCGCCGGGCCGTGAGCGCAGCGGCGGCGGGTGACTGGCACACGGCCGTCCTGGAGCAGTTCCGCGCCCTGGTGCGCTCGCTCGAGGAGCGCACCGTGCTCGAGCCACGGCCCGGCCGCACCGCCGACGAGGCCGCGCGCGAGGCCGGGGAGCTGCTGCCGGATCGGGCCAGCGAGCTGGACGCGGTCGCCCGGGTCTTC
Source organism: Actinomycetales bacterium (assembly GCA_038213835.1). Lineage (GTDB taxonomy): Bacteria > Actinomycetota > Actinomycetes > Actinomycetales > CAWJMD01 > JBBQSN01. The sequence continues at coordinate 9,867 of JBBQSN010000025.1, read as the reverse complement.
GACGACGTCTGCTACGGCGACCGCGAGGCCCGACCGGAGCACCACCACCAGGTCGCCGCGGTCGACACCGCCGTGCTCAGTACCCGGCTCACGATCGGTGTCCGGTGACCACGACCGAGACCGCGCTGCCGTCCGACACCGCTGCCGTCGGTCCTGGCACCGACTCGGCCCCGACCTCCCTGCTGCGTCGGTGGCGCACCCCGCTCGTCATCGCCCTGGTGGTGGTCGTCGCCGGCGTCCTGGTGGTGCTCGCCCGTCCGGCCTCCACGGCCGGCGTCCTCGACCCCGCCTCCGCCACCCCCGACGGCTCCCGGGCCGTCGCGCAGGTGCTCGGCGACCAGGGTGTGCAGGTGCGCAGCACCCGCCGGTACGCCGACGTCGTCGACACGGTCGGAGCAGCGGGCGACGCAGACGCGACCGTGCTCGTGGTGGGGGCGGACCTGCTGACCGAGGACCTCCTCGTCGCCCTGCGCAAGGACCTCGCCGGCAGCGACGTCGTGCTGCTGCAGCCCGGCGGCCTGCTGCTGGAGGACCTCGGCCTCGACCTCGTCGCCGCCGGCGCCGAGGGCCAGGACCCCGCTCCCGCCGACTGCGACCTGCCTGCCGCGCAGGCCGGCGGCGAGACCGAGTGGGGCTCCTCGGTGCTCTACCAGGTGGCACCGGGGGCCGACGAGCCCGACGGGCTCACCTGGTGCTTCCCCGAGCCTCGGGCCGAGGAGCCGAACGGGCGCCTGGTGGTGTGGGACGACGGCGACCGGCAGGTGACGCTGCTGGGGTCGTCCGAGCCGCTCACGAACGACCTCGTCGACGAGCCCGGCAACGCCGCGGTGGCGCTGCAGCTGCTCGGCGGCGAGCCCGAGCTGGTCTGGTGGAGGGTCGACCCGCTCGACCCCGGGCTGGTCGACGGCGCGCGCCCGAGCCCGTTCGAGCTGATGCCGCCCGCCACCTTCCTGGTCGCGTGGTGGCTCGCCGCCGTCGCGGCGCTCGCCGTGCTGTGGCGCGCACGGCGGATGGGCCGGCTGGTGCCCGAGCCGCTGCCCGTCGTGGTGCGATCGGCCGAGACCGCCCGCGGACGCGGCGCCCTCTACCGCGAGTCCGGCGCGCGCGACCGCGCCGCGCAGGTGCTGCGGGCCGACGCCGTGCGCCGGCTCGCGCTGCGCCTCGGCCTGCCTGCCTCGACCCCTGCGCCGGAGGTGGTCTCGCAGGCCGCCGCGCGGTCCGGTGCGCAGGGTCAGTGGGTCCGCGACGTCCTGTCCGGCCCGCCTCCGACCGACGACCTGGTGCTGACCCAGCTCGCGGACGCCCTCGACCACGTGGTCGGCGAGCCCGCCGACCGCAGCAGCCCGCCTCAAGGCACCGACAGGAAGGCACCACCCACGTGAGCGACCCCTCTGCCGAGAACCCGTTCGACAAGGCGCCGACGTCCGACCCACGCGCGGCGCTGCACGCCGTGCGCGCCGAGGTCGGCAAGGCGGTCGTCGGGCAGGACGCCGTCGTCACCGGTATGGTCATCGCCCTGCTGTGCCGCGGCCACGTGCTGCTGGAAGGCGTTCCGGGAGTGGCGAAGACGCTGCTGGTGCGGGCGTTGTCCGCGGCTCTGACGCTCGAGCACTCGCGGGTGCAGTTCACCCCCGACCTGATGCCCGGGGACGTCACCGGGTCGCTGGTCTACGACGCCCGCACCGCGGAGTTCTCGTTCCGCGAGGGACCCGTCTTCACGAACCTGATGCTCGCGGACGAGATCAACCGGACGCCGCCGAAGACCCAGGCGTCGCTGCTCGAGGCGATGGAGGAGCGGCAGGTCAGCGTCGACGGGAGGCCGCGGATGCTGCCCGACCCGTTCATGGTGGCCGCGACCCAGAACCCGGTGGAGTACGAGGGCACCTACCCGCTCCCCGAGGCGCAGCTCGACCGGTTCCTGCTCAAGCTGACGATGCCGCTGCCGGACCGCGGCACCGAGGTCGAGGTGCTCACCCGGCACGCCGCCGGCTTCGACCCGCGCGACCTCGCTGCCGCCGGACTACGTCCGGTCGCCGGGCGCGACGACCTCGCCGCTGCGGCCGCCGCGGCGCGCCGGGTGCAGGTGGCGCCGCAGGTGCTCGAGTACGTCGTCGACGTCTGCCGGGCGACCCGCACCTCCCCCTCGCTCTCGCTCGGCGCCTCGCCGCGCGGTGCCACCGGGCTGCTGTCGACCGCTCGGGCCTGGGCCTGGCTGTCGGGCCGCGACTACGTGACGCCGGACGACGTCAAGGCGCTGGCCAGGCCCACCCTGCGGCACCGGGTGCAGATGCGGCCCGAGGCCGAGCTCGAGGGCGTCACGGTCGACTCGGTGCTCGACAGCGTGCTGTCCAGCGTCCCGGCCCCGCGCTGACCACCCGGACCCTGATGTCGTCGACCCTGATGGACCAGGCTCACCAGACCCCTTACGGCAGGGGCGGTCTCGCGCTCACCGGCCGCGGCGTGCTGGTGTCGCTGCTCGCGGTGCCGGCGCTGCTCGCCGTCCCCACGGCCGCGACGGCGTGGGTGTGTGCGGCCACCTGGCTGGTGCTGGTCGTGGTCGACCTGCTCCTCGCCGCGCCCACCCGCTCGCTCGCCCTGAGCCGCAGCACGCCACCGAGCGTGCGGCTCGGCGAGCAGGTGCCGCTGCAGCTGCTGGCGCACAACACCGGCACCCGGCGGATGCGAGGCTCGGTGCGCGACGCGTGGCAGCCGTCGGCCGGCGTCCGGCCCGACCGGCACCGGCTCGACCTGCCCGCCGCAGAGCGCCGTCGGCTGCTCTCGACCGCGCGCCCGACCCGGCGCGGCGACCGGCTGGCCGGGCACGTCACCGTCCGCTCCCTCGGCCCGCTGGGGCTGGCCGCCCGGCAGCGGTCGATCCTCGCCCCCGGCCGGGTCCGGACGCTGCCGCCGTTCACCTCGCGCAAGCACCTGCCCGGCAAGCTGGCGATGCTGCGCGAGCTCGACGGCCGCTCGGCCACGCGGATCCGGGGCCAGGGCACCGAGTTCGACTCGTTGCGCGAGTACGTCGACGGCGACGACGTCCGCGCGATCGACTGGCGCGCGACCGCCCGTCGCCAGCAGGTCGTCGTGCGCACCTGGCGCCCCGAGCGCGACCGCCGGGTGCTGCTCGTGGTCGACACCTCCCGCACCAGCGCGTCCCGGGTGGGCGACGAGCCCCGCCTGGACGCCGCGATGGACGCCGCGCTCCTGCTCGCCGCTCTCGCCGACCGGGCCGGCGACCGGGTCGACCTCGTGGCGGTCGACCGGCAGGTGCGTACGCGCGTGGTGGGGCGCACCGGCCCCTCGCTGCTCCCCGCGCTGGTCGAGGCGCTCGCCCCGCTGGAGCCCGTGCTGGTCGAGGCCGACTGGCCGCGGATCGTCACCGAGGTGCGCTCCCGCGTGCCGCAGCGGGCGCTGGTGGTGCTGCTGACGCCGTTGGACGCCGCGGCGATCGAGGAGGGCCTGCTGCCCGTCGCCGCCCGGATGGCCTCCCGCCACACCGTCGTCGTCGCCTCCGTCGCCGACCCGACCCTGCACGAGATGGCCCGAGGACGCGGGGACGCCGTCTCGGTGTACGACGCCGCGGCGGCGGTGCGGGGCGAGATGGACCGCGCCGCCGTGACCGCCGGGCTGGAGCGGGCGGGCGTGACCGTGGTCGACGCCGACCCGCAGCGGCTGCCGCCCCGGCTGGCCGACACCTACCTGGCGCTGAAGGCGGCCGGACGGCTCTGACCCGGCGCGCGCTAGGCGGTGACGTCGCGGTACTCGCCGGTGAGGTACTCGGGCAGGTCGCCGGTCTCGCCGGCGCGGACGGCACGACGCCCGAGCACGATCCAGTAGGTGAGCCACGCGCCCAGCGCGAGCGCACCGATCGCGATCCGGGCCCAGGTGGGCAGGCCGCTCGGGGTCACGAAGCCCTCGACCACGCCGGAGACGGCGAGGGCCACCACCAGCCCCACCGCCACGGTGAACAGCGCGCGCCCCTCCTGCGCCAGGGCCTGCAGGCGGGGGCGGGGGCCTGGGTCGATCCAGGCCCAGAACAGCTTGAGACCGGCTGCGGCAGCGGTGAACACGGCGAACAGCTCGAGCCGCCCGTGCGGGGTGATGAGGCCGAAGAACACGTCGGCCCGGCCGTTGGCCACCATGATCCCGCCGGTGAACCCGACGCCGATCGAGTTCTGGACCAGCACGTACACCGGCCAGAAGCCGCTGACACCGAACAGCACGCACTGCACCGCGATCCAGGCGTTGTTGGTCCAGACCTGGGCGGCGAACGAGGCGTGCGGGCTCTCGGAGTAGTAGTTCGCGAACTCGACCTCGACCAGCTGCCGGGTCTCGGCCTCGCTGAGCAGCGACGCCTGCACCTCGGGGCTGCTGACGACGTACCACCCGGCCAGGACCATCACGAGCAGGCTGGCGGCGGTGACGCCGAGGGTCCACCAGCGGATCCGGTAGAGCGCGGCGGGGCAGGAGACGGTGACGAAGCGGGCGGCGTCGCGCCAGGCGGACTCGCCGCTGCCGGTGAGTCGCCCGCGTGCGCGGGCCACCAGGGTGGAGAGCCGACCGACGAGGGTGGGGTCCGGTGCGGCAGAGCGCACCTGTGACAGGTGCGTCGCCGTCCGCTGGTAGAGCGTCACCAGCCGATCAGTCTCGGCACCGCTGAGCCGCCGCCGCTTCACGAGGGCGTCGAGCTCGGCCCACTCCCCCGCGTGGACGGCCTCGAACGCCTCGAGGTCCACGTCGTCCACCCTACAAGCGACGAGGGTCGGGTCGACGGGGCTTCGCACCGATCGGGCGGTGCCCGCGTCGAGGTCCACCTAGGATCGAGGCCATGAGCACGGGGGACGACGAGCTGGTCATCGGCGAGGCGGTGGTCCTCGACCTGTACCCGGCCTCGTTCGCGACCCGGATGGGGGCGATCTTCCTCGACCTGCTGGTGCTGCTGATCCTGCTGTTCGCCGTGGGGCTGCTGCTCGGCGGCACCTCCTTCTTCCTCGACTCGGCGGCCTTCTCGGCTCTCAGCCTGGCGACGATCGTCCTGGTGCTGGTGGGGACACCCGCCCTGGTCGAGACGTTCACCCGGGGGCGCTCGCTCGGGAAGCTGGCCCTGGGCCTGCGCGTGGTGCGCGACGACGGCGGCCCGATCCGCTCTCGACACGCGTTCGTCCGGGCGCTGTGCGGCTTCGGGGAGTTCTTCATCACCGTCGGCAGCGCGGCCATCATCTCCTCGCTCGCGAACAGCAAGGGCAAGCGGGTCGGCGACATGCTGGCCGGAACGTACGTGGTCAACGAGCGGGTGGCCAGGGTGCCGGTGGCACCGATCGTGATGCCGCCCGAGCTCGCGCAGTGGGCGGTGTCGGCCGACATCGGGCGGCTGCCCGACCGGCTCGCGATGGCGGTGCGGCAGTTCCTGGGTCGGGCCGAGCGGCTGCACCCGGGGTCACGCGCCGGCCTCGGCACCTCGCTGGCAGAGCAGGTCGGCAGCCACGTCGCGCCGCCGCCGCCGCGCGGCACCCACCCTGAGCGGTTCCTGGCCGCGGTGATCTCCGAGCGGCGCCGCCGCGAGCTGGAGCGGCTCACCCGCGAGCAGGAGGCCGCCCGGCACCGCGAGGCGGTGCTGCACCGCCTGCCCCACGGCATGGGCTGACTGGCGTGGTCGCACCGTTCGACCACCCGCACCGGCTCGACGACGGCGTCGTGGCGTTGCGGGCGTGGGAGGTCCGCGACACAGGGGCCGTCGAGCAGGCCTCGCAGGACCCCCGGATCCCCACCGGGACGACGGTGCCCGCGGTCTACACGCCCGAGGAGGGCATGGCGTTCGTACGGCGCCAGCGGGGCCGGTACACCTCCGGCTGGGGCATCTCGTTCGCGGTCGCGGGCACGCACGACGACGTCGCGGTCGGGCTGGTCGTGCTCGCTCGCCGCCCGCAGGAGGGCGTCCTGGGCGTGGGCTACTGGGTGGTGCCGGCTGCGCGGGGCCGCGGGGTGGCGGGACGCGCCGTCGGCCTCGCGACCCGTTGGGCGCTCGACGAGGCCGGCGCCGCCCGCGTGGAGGGTTGGGTCTCGCCGGAGAACGTGTCGTCACAGAAGGCGTTGCTGCGCAACGGCTACGTGCGGGAGGGCGTGCTGCGCAGCTTCATGGCTCTCGCCGACGCCCGGACCGACCTCGTCGTCTTCTCCCGGCTCCCCACCGACCCGGTGCCCGAGTACGCCTGAGCCTCAGGCCGTTCCACCGAGCTCGACCGGGGCACGCAGCGTCCAGGCGTCGGTCACGAGCTCGGTGAGGCGGTCGACGTCGACGCGGTCCAGGTGCAGCATCACCACGGGCGCGGCCTCGTAGCCGTGGGCCGTGAAGAACAGCCCGGGCTCGCCCAGCAGGAGCGCCTGCTTCTCGGCCTCGTCGCCGACGAACAGGACGGCGACGTCGGTGCGGATCACCCGCGGCCGCCCGGGCGTGCGCTCGGGGTAGGACCAGACGAAACCCTTGCCGCCCACCCGGAAGTCGAACCCGGCGCTGCTGATCTCCTGGACGTGAGGGAGGGCGACCGCGACCCGGCGGACGTCGTCGGCGTCAGCCACCCACGCCCTCTCCCAGGTCCGCCACCCGTGCCACGGTCAGGGCCGGGGTGCGCCGTCCGACGGCGCCTGGGTGTCCTCCTGAGGAGCCTGTGCGCGCTCGGCCTCGAGCCGCTCGGCCTTCTGCTTGGCGAGCATCTCGCTGTACGTCGGCCCCGTGGGCGGCTCGGACGGCTGCTGCACCGCCTGCTTCTCGGTCGTGACCGTGGCGACCGGCGTCACACCCGGGGCGATGCCGGCGCCGTCGTCGAGGCCGCGCAGCACCTGGGTCGCCTGGCCGGCCTGCTCGTCGGCGCACCAGACCGCGTACTGCGCCGCGACGATCTGGCTGGTGGACGTGAAGTCGCGCCGTCCACCGGTGGCGGCGAACGAGAGCACGGCGAAGATGATGCCGAAGGCGCACCCGATGAGGACGGCCGGCAGCACGACGCCGAACCCGGCGCCGCCGAAGACGCCGAGCAGCAGCCCGACGAAACCACCGAAGTAGGCACCCGACAGGGTGCCCGCGAGGGCCACGCGCCCGTAGGTGAGACGACCCGTCACGCGCTCGACCATCTTGAGGTCGGTGCCGACGATCGAGACGTGCTGGACGGCGAACTTCTCGTCCGAGAGGTAGTCGACGGCGCGCTGCGCCTCGAGGTAGGTGCGGTAGGTCGCGATCGGGTGTCCGGGCGGAGGGGCGGGCAGGAGGGGGCGACGGTTGCGTCCGGGCGTCAGGTTCGACATGCCCCCATCGTCGCAGACCCGCCTGGGAACCCGCTGGGAGCGGCCTGGACGCGAGACGCCTCCGCTCGACCGACCGGTCAGCCCTTGAGCTCGTACTCCTCGAGCAGCCGGCGGCCGATGATCATCCGCTGGATGTCGGCGGTGCCCTCGCCGATGAGCAGCATCGGGGCCTCGCGGTAGAGCCGCTCGATCTCGTATTCCGTGGAGTAGCCGTATCCGCCGTGGATCCGGAACGAGTCCTCGACCACCTGCGAGCAGTACTCCGACGCCAGGTACTTGGCCATGCCGGCCTCGAGGTCGTTCCGCTGCCCGGCGTCCTTGGTGCGAGCGGCCATCACCATCATCTGGTGGGCCGCCTCGACCTTCGTGGCCATCTCGGCGATCCGGAACAGCACCGCCTGGTGCTCGGCGATCTTCTTGCCGAACGCCTCGCGCTGCTGCGCGTAGGCGGTGCCGAGCTCGAAGGCTCGCATCGCGACGCCGCAGGCGCGGGCGGCGACGTTGACGCGGCCGACCTCGACCCCGTCCATCATCTGGTAGAAGCCGCGGCCCGGCTCGCCGCCAAGCAGCTGGCCGTCGGTGGTCCGGTACCCGTCCAGGACGAGCTCGGTGGTGTCGACGCCCTTGTAGCCCATCTTCTCGATCTTCCCCGGGATCGTGAGACCCGGTGCGATCTCACCGAAACCCGGCTCCTTCTCGATCAGGAAAGTCGACATGTTCTTGTAGACCGAGGCGGCACCGGTGTCGGTCCTGACCAGCACCGCGACCAGCGTGGACGAGCCGCCGTTGGTGAGCCACATCTTCTGGCCGTCGAGGGTCCAGCCGTCGTCGTCGCCGCGGACGGCCCTGCTCTTGATCGCCGAGACGTCGGAGCCGCAGCCCGGCTCGCTCATCGAGAAGGCGCCGCGCACCTCGCCTGTCGCCATCCGCGGCAGGTACTTCTGCTTCTGCTCCTCGGTCCCGTGGTGGATCAGCATGTGCGCCACGATGAAGTGGGTGTTGATGATGCCGCTGACGCTCATCCAGCCGCGGGCGATCTCCTCGACGCACAGCGCGTAGGTGAGCAGCGACTCGCCGAGGCCGCCGTACTCCTCCGGGATCATCAGCCCGAAGATCCCCATCTCCTTCATGCCCTCGACGATCTGGGTCGGGTACTCGTCGGCGTGCTCGAGCTCCTGCGCGACGGGGACGACCTGCTCGTCGACGAACTGTCGCACCAGCTTCAGCAGCTCGCGCTGGTCGTCGGTGAGGCCCTCGGTCTGCTGCAGTCGTCCCATGTCCCGAAGTATGTCGAGGCGTTGCACCGCACGGCAGTCCGAACGGCTGTGAGACTCCCCACCGCCGGGTCGGGGGGGCTCAGATCACGACGACCGAGGAGCCCTTCGGCATCAGGTCCTTCGACCAGATCATGTCCATCGCCTCCAGGGTGACCCGCGCACAGCCGTGCGAGGCCGGGAGCGCGGGGACGCTGGTGTAGCCGTGCACCGCGATGCCGTCGGGGTGGAAGTACCGCGGGCGGTAGAGCCGACCGAGGTCGCCCTCGCGCCAGCCGTCGTAGGACCACGACACGGCGTAGCTGCCCTCCGGGGTGTCGGCCAGGAGCGTCCTGCCGTTCGAGGTGTACTCCTCGAGGGTGCCGGTCGAGGTGTGCAGCACCAGCTGCACCGCACCGTCGCGGACGACCGCGATCACGCCCTGGTCGCGGTCGATCTCGGTGACGGCGCCCTTCGTGCTGGCCGGCTGGTACCGGGTGCCGGCCTCGAGGGCCGCGCGGGTCTGCGTGCCGGTGCGGCCGTCGCGGTCGATCCCGGCCACGCCCTGCAGCGCCAGCACCGCCTGGGTGGTCAGTCCGCCGTAGGTGCCGTCGGGCTCGCCCAGCCAGAAGCCGAGCTCGGTGAGGCGCTGCTGCAGCGCGAGCACCTCCGGGCCCCGGTCACCGGCGCCGAGCGTCGTGCTCGCCGGGGGCGTGGTGGGCGCAGGTGTGGTGGGCGGAGGTGTGGTGGGGGGAGGCGTGGTGGGGGGAGGCGTGGTGGGCGGCGCGCTCGTCAGGGGGGCGCTCGTCGGCGGGGCCGTGGTGGTCGGCTCGCTGGTGGTGGGCTCGCTCGTGGGCTGCAGGGGCGCCGTCGTCCACCCGGACGTGCTCGTCCCCGCCGACGGGCCACCGGCGTCGTCGGACGGCGCGCCGCAGCCCGCCACGAGGGCGGCCGACAGCAGCAGGGCGGCGGACACGGTCTGGATGCGTGAGCTCACACCAGGTAGACCCCCGAGGGAGCCAGAAGGTTTCAGCGACCCGGGTCACACCTGGGTCACGATCGATCCGCGACCTCGACCTGTCGGCGCAGCCGCTCAGGCGGAGGGCGCGGTCCAGCGGTCGGTACGGTCCATCGCCGCGGCCCGGCCCTTGCCCGCGATGACGAGCGCCATCTTGCGCGACGCCTCGTCGATCATCTCGTCGCCGAGCATGGCCGCACCGCGCGCACCGCCGGCCTCGGAGGTGAACCACTCGTACGCGTCGAGGATGTTCTCGGCGTGGTCGTAGTCCTCCTGCCGGGGGCTGTACGCCTG
>JBBQSN010000024.1:0-25982 GCA_038213835.1 Actinomycetales bacterium | reverse complement strand
CCCTGTCCTTCGCCGGGAAACGCGTACTGGGGAGTGACCACGACCTGCGCGAGCCGGGAGTCGGCGAGCACCGGGCCCGCCAGGAGCGCGAGGTCGCGGGCCGAGCTCACCTGGCCCGGGGCGTCCAGGCCCGAGGTGTTGACAACGAGCGTGTCCGAGGCGCCCAGGCCGCCGGCGACCTCGTTCATCCGGGCAGCGGCCTGATCCGGGCCGCCGGCCAGCTCGCCCATCGCGACCGCGGCGTCGTTGCCGCTGGCCATCAGCAGGGCGTGCAGCAGGTCGGTGTAGCGGTACTGCGACTCCGCGACGATGCCCGCCTTCGACCCGTCGACGGCCCCTGGCGCGGCCGTGGCGGTGTAGAGATCCGCGTCGTCGTGGCCGGGGGACAGGGCCAGCGCCGTGAGCAGCTTGAGGGTGGAGGCCGGTGCGAGCGGGGTGCGTGCCCCGGAGGCGGCCAGCACCTCGCCCGAGTCGATGTCGGCCACGATCCAGCCGGCTGCCTCGGGCTGCGGCGGAGCAGGCACGGAGGGGTCCACCAGCACGCCCGGCTGCTGCAGCACGTCGTCACCGGCAGCCGTGCCGGAGGCGGAGCCGGACGCCGAGGCGCCAGGGGCGATCAGCGCGACGAGAAGCGCCAGGAGCAGGACCACGCAGCCGCCCCGTCGGCTGCCGTGCGCGGTCATCTCCTCAGAACCGACGGGTCAGCAGGGCCTGCTTGACCTCGCGGATGGCCTTGGTCACCTCGATGCCGCGCGGGCACGCCTCGGTGCAGTTGAACGTGGTGCGGCAGCGCCAGACGCCCTCACGGTCGTTGAGCACCTCGAGCCGCATGTCGCCGCCCTCGTCGCGGCTGTCGAAGATGAACCGGTGCGCGTTCACGATCGCGGCCGGCCCGAAGTACTGGCCGTCGGTCCAGAACACCGGGCAGGACGACGTGCACGCCGCGCACAGGATGCACTTGGTGGTGTCGTCGAAGCGCTCGCGGTCGGCGGCGGACTGGATCCGTTCGCGGGTGGGCTCGTGGCCGGTGGTGATCAGGAACGGCATCACCTCGCGGTAGGACTGGAAGAACGGCTCCATGTCGACGACGAGGTCCTTCTCCAGCGGCAGGCCCTTGATCGCCTCGACGGTGATCGGCTTGTCGGGGTTGAGGTCCTTGAGCAGGGTCTTGCAGGCCAACCGGTTCCGGCCGTTGATCCGCATGGCGTCCGAGCCGCAGACCCCGTGCGCGCACGAGCGGCGGAAGGTCAGCGATCCGTCCTGCTCCCACTTGATGGTGTGCAGGGCGTCCAGGACCCGGTCGGTGCCGTGCACCTGCACCCGGTAGTCCTCCCAGTGCGGCTCGGAGTCGGTCTCGGGGTCGAACCGGCGCACGCGCAGGGTCACCTCGAACGACGGGATCTCCTTGACGGCGGGCTTGGCGGCCTCGGAGGTCTGCTCGATCGTGCTGGCGCTCATCAGTACTTTCGCTCCATCGGCTGGTAGCGGGTGGTGACCACGGGCTTGTACTCGAGCCGCACGGCGGCAGCGGTGTCGGTGTCGGCCGACGGCGCGCGGTAGGCCATCGTGTGCCTCATGAAGTTCACGTCGTCGCGGTCGGGGTAGTCCTCACGGAAGTGACCGCCGCGCGACTCCTTGCGCTCCAGGGCGCCGACGACGATGACCTCGGAGAGGTCGAGCAGGAAGCCGAGCTCCACCGCCTCGAGCAAGTCGGTGTTGTACCGCTTGCCCTTGTCCTGCACCGTGATCCGACGATAGCGCTCCTGCAGCTGCTGGACGTCGGCCAGCGCCTGCTTGAGTGAGGCCTCGGTGCGGAACACCTGCGCGTTGAGGTCCATCGAGTCCTGCAGCAGCTTGCGCAGCACGGCGACCTTCTCGCCCTCGGCACGGTCGCGGATGGTCTCGAGCAGGGTGATGGTGTCGGCCTCGCCGTGCTCGGGCAGCGGTGCGTGGTCGACCGTGAGCGCGTACTCGGCCGCGGCGATGCCGGCCCGCTTGCCGAACACGTTGATGTCGAGCAGCGAGTTGGTGCCGAGGCGGTTCGAGCCGTGCACCGAGACGCAGGCGACCTCGCCGGCGGCGTAGAGACCGGGGACGACGGTCCTGTTGTCGCTCAGCACCTCGGTGTCGATGTTCGTGGGCACGCCGCCCATCGCGTAGTGCGCGGTGGGGTAGACCGGCACGGGCTCGGTGTACGGCTCGATGCCCAGGTAGGTGCGCGCGAACTCGGTGATGTCGGGGAGCTTGGCGTCGATGTGCGCCGGCTCCAGGTGGGTGAGGTCGAGCAGGACGTAGTCCTTGTTCGGCCCGGCACCGCGGCCCTCGCGCACCTCGTTGGCCATCGACCGGGCGACGATGTCGCGCGGCGCGAGGTCCTTGATGGTGGGGGCGTAGCGCTCCATGAACCGCTCGCCGTCGCCGTTGCGCAGGATGCCGCCCTCGCCGCGGGCGGCCTCGGAGAGCAGGATCCCGAGGCCGGCCAGGCCGGTCGGGTGGAACTGGAAGAACTCCATGTCCTCCAGCGGCAGCCCCCTGCGGTAGACGATGCCCATGCCGTCACCGGTGAGGGTGTGCGCGTTCGAGGTGGTCTTGTAGACCTTGCCGGTGCCGCCGGTGGCCAGCACGACCGACTTCGCGGCGAACACGTGCAGCTCGCCGGTGGCGAGCTCGTAGGCCACCACGCCGGCCGCGCGCTCCTCGCCGTCGACCTCGCCCATCAGCAGGTCCAGGACGTAGAACTCGTTGTAGAACTCCACGTTCTGCTTCACGCAGTTCTGGTACAGCGTCTGCAGGATCATGTGGCCGGTGCGGTCGGCCGCGAAGCACGAGCGGCGCACGGCGGCCTCGCCGTGGTTTCGGGTGTGGCCACCGAACCGGCGCTGGTCGATCTTGCCCTCGGGCGTGCGGTTGAACGGCAGGCCCATCTTCTCGAGGTCCAGAACCGCGTCGATGGCCTCCTTGCACATCACCTCGGCGGCGTCCTGGTCGACCAGGTAGTCACCGCCCTTGACGGTGTCGAAGGTGTGCCACTCCCAGTTGTCCTCCTCGACGTTCGCGAGGGCGGCGCACATGCCGCCCTGGGCGGCACCGGTGTGGGAGCGGGTGGGGTAGAGCTTGGTGAGCACGGCGGTGCGGGCGCGCGACCCGGACTCCAGGGCGGCGCGCATCCCGGCGCCACCCGCTCCCACGATCACGACGTCGTAGTTGTGGACCTGCATCGGTGATCTCCTCGGTCGTGCGGTCAGTCGGTGCAGAACGACGGCAGCAGCGCGGGGTCCGCTCCGGCGGGGCAGGGGTCGAAGGTGAAGATCACCAGCGTGCCGAGCACCACCACGCCCACCGTCGCGACGAGCAACAGGCTCTTCAGGGCCAGCCGGGTGCCGTCGCGCTCGGCGTAGTCGTTGATGATCGTGCGGACGCCGTTGGCGCCGTGCAGCATCGCGAGCCAGAGCATCGCGAGGTCCCAGACCTGCCAGAACGGGCTGGCCCACTTGCCGCCGACGAACGCGAAGTCGACCGCGTTCACGCCCTCGCCCAGGACGAGGTTGACGAGCAGGTGGCCGAGCACCAGGCCGATCAGCAGCACGCCGGACAGGCGCATGAAGACCCAGGTGATGAGCTCGTAGCCAGGACGGCTGGCGGGGCTGCGCCGGTAGGGGGACCGGGGTGCGTCCAGAGCAGGGACGGACATGATCAGCCTCCGAAGACGTGGCCGAGGTGGCGGATCAGGAAGGGCACGAGCAGGACGACCCAGATCCCCATGACGCCCCACAGCATCTGCACCTGGTACCTCGGCCCCTTGGCCCAGAAGTCGACCAGGACGATGCGCAGCCCGTTGAAGGCGTGGAACAGGATCGCGGCGACCAGCCCTGCCTCGCCGAGGCCCATCACCGGGTTCTTGTACGTGGCGATGACGGCGTTGTAGGCCTCGGGGGAGACCCGGACGAGCGCGGTGTCCAGCACGTGCACCAGCAGGAACATGAAGATCGCGAACCCGGTGACACGGTGCGCCACCCAGGACCACATGCCTTCGCGGCCGCGGTAGAGGCTGCCGACCTTGGTGGGGTTCGGCCGGCGGTTCGACGGGGCGGGGGCGCCACCCGTCGTCTCGCTGCCCGTCGTGACACTGGCCACGGGTGCGCCTCCTGTCCGTTCGGCGTCCGACCGCCGCTGCAGGGCAGGGTCGTCCCAGATGGTGACCACTCTAGTGAGGCCCCCGCGGGGTCCGCCTGCCGGCCGACGGTGAGGTATCCCTCATCCCGCGATGCATCCGGGACGGTCAGCGCACCAGCACGGCGTCGACCTCGGGACCGTCCGCGGCGTGGCGTACGGCCACGGTGGCGTAGTGGTCGAGCAGGCGGTCGCAGACGACGTCCCAGGACCTGGTCAGCGCCGTCCGGCGCCCGGCCTCGCCCATCGCCCGCCGGACCTGCGGCGCCCCCACCAGGTGCTCGACCGCGCAGGCCAGGGCGCGCAGGTCGTGCGGCGGGTGCAGCAGCCCCGTGCGGCCGTGGTCCACGACGTCCAGGGGGCCGCCCGACGCGGGCGCCACGACGGGCACCCCGCTGGCCATCGCCTCCTGCAGGGTCTGGCCGAAGGTCTCGTCCGTCCCGGTGTGGACGAACACGTCGAGCGCCGCGTAGGCGCGGGCGAGGTCCTCGCCGTCGCGGCGCCCCAGGAACCGCGCACCGGAGCCGGCCAGGGCGGTCTCGACGGCGGGACGGGACGGCCCGTCGCCCACGACGACGACCCGGGCGCGGGGGAGGCGTCCGAGCTGGGCCAGCCGCTCGACCCGCTTCTCGGGGGCCAGCCTTCCCACGAAGCCGACCAGCACGTCGCGCCCCTCCAGGAGCTCCTCGCGCAGCGCGGCTCCCTCCGGGCTGGTGCGGTGCCGAGGGTGGAAGGTGTCGGTCCGCACGCCCCGCCCCCACAGTGCGGTCCTACGGAACCCATTGCGCCGCAACGTGCTCAACGTGGCGCTCGACGGCGCGAGGGTCAGGTCGGCCAGGTCGTGCACCGTGCGGAGCCACCGCCAGGCCGGACCGGCGGCGACCGGCCACCGGCTGGTCCCGGCGTACGCCGCGACGTCGGTCTGGAACACGGCGACCGACGGCACCCCCCGCCTGCGAGCGACCGCCAGCGCGTGCGCCCCCAGTCCGAACGGGGAGGCGGCGTGCACGACGTCCGGGTCGAACCCGACGACGGCGGCCGTCACCGCGGGGGAGGGCATCCCGAGGGGGAACCCGCGGACCGGGACCGACGGCACCTCGACGACCTCGAACCCCGCGTAGGAACCCGGCGCCGGCCCCGGGCAGACCACGAGGGCCTCGTGCCCGCGGGCCCGCAGGTGGTCCAGCACCCGCAGGACGCTGGTGGTGACGCCGTTGGCGCTGGGCAGGAACGACTCGGTGACCACGAGCACTCGCACGCCCCGACCGTGACGCAACCGGGTGGATGGGCGGCGACCTGCACGGGTGTGTCAGGTGACCGCGTGGTGACGTGTGGAACCCTTCCCCCATGCCGCAACCGGATGACCCGACCCCCGCCGCCCAGCCCGTGCCGGGGTTCGTCGCCGTCGTGCCCGCCGGTGGCGCCGGTACCCGGCTCTGGCCGTTGTCGCGCGCGGGGGCGCCGAAGTTCCTGCACGACCTCACGGGGACGGGCCGGACGCTGCTGCAGGCGACCGCCGACCGGCTCCGCCCCCTGGTGGGCGACGACGGCCTGCTGCTGGTGACCGGACGCACGCACCTCGACGCCGTACGGGCCCAGCTGCCCGACCTGACCGACCGCGACGTGCTCGGGGAGCCCTCGCCGCGCGACTCGATGGCGGCGATCGGCCTGGCCGCCGCCGTGCTGGTGCGCCGGGACCCGGAGGTGGTCATCGGCTCGTTCGCGGCCGACCACGTCATCACCGACGAGGTCGCCTTCCGCGCCACCGTGCGGCAGGCCGTCGCCGTCGCCCGCGAGGGCTGGGTCTGCACCATCGGCATCGAGCCGACGCACGCCGCCACCGGCTTCGGGTACGTGCGCTCCGGCGAGGCGCTCGAGGTCGCGGGTGCCCCGGACGCGCAGGTCGTCGCCGAGTTCGTCGAGAAGCCGGACGCCGAGACGGCCACGGGGTACATAGAGCAGGGCGGTTTCCGCTGGAACGCGGGCATGTTCGTCGTGCGTGCCGCCACCTTGCTGGGGCACCTGCGGATGCAGCTGCCGGCCCTGCACGACGGGCTGGTCGAGATCGCAGCCGGTCTGGAGGCCGGCGACGAGAGCGCCCTGGACCGGGTCTGGCCAGGGCTCACCAGGATCGCCATCGACCACGCGATCGCCGAGCCGGTGGCGACCGCCGGTGGTGTGGCCGTCGTGCCGGGCGACTTCGGCTGGGACGACGTCGGCGACTGGGCCTCGCTGCGGGACCTGCTCCCCTCGGTGGCCGAGGTCCCCACCGTGATCGGGGACGGGTCCCGGGTGCTGTCCGTCGGGTCGACCGGGCTCGTGGTGCCGGCCGCCGGCCGCACCGTGGCGGTCGTGGGGCTCGACGACGTCGTCGTCGTCGACACCCCGGACGCCCTGCTGGTCACGAGCACCGCTGCGGCCCAACGGGTCAAGGAGGTCGTGGAGCGGTTGAAGGCCACCGGGGCCGAGGAGCTGCTCTGACCACAGCCCCGCGTCACTAGACTCCGAGTCGCCTCGGTCTCCCCGAGGACGATCCCATCGAGGACAAGGGCAGCGGATCCGATGACGGACCAGCCGGTGGAGCCGGACGAGCTGGAGCTCGCCGCGGCGTTCGACCCGGTGCGCCGCGACCAGTGGCTCGCCGCTGTGGACGCCGTGGTGCGCCGCTCGGGTGGCATCGGTCCGGACGACCCGCTGGGCGCGGGGGTCGCCACCCTCACCCGCACCACGCCCGAGGGCATCGAGGTGCCACCGCTCTTCACGGCCGCCGACGTCGAGGGGCTCGCCCCGTCGGGCGTCCCCGGTGCCTGGCCCTTCACACGTGGTGGTCGAGCGGGCGGCTGCGTCCCGCACGGCTGGGACGTCCGGCAGCGGCACGTCGGCACCGACCCCGCCGCCGTGCGCGAGGCGGTGCTGACCGACCTCGACCGCGGGGTCACCTCGGTCTGGCTGGCGGTCGGCGACGGCGGGGTGCCCGTCGAGGCCCTGGGCGGTGCGCTCGAGGGCGTCCTGCTGGACCTGGCGCCGGTCGCCCTGGACGCGGGTGCGCTGGCCGTCGACGCGGCCACCTCCTACCTCGACCTCGCCGCCGCCCGCGGCCTGGCCGACGCCGACCTGCTCGGCAGCCTGGGGCTCGACCCCGTCGGGCTGCGGGCTCGCGACGGCGACGGGCCGCCGGTCGACGACGTGCTCGCCACCGCGCGCCGGGTCGTGGCCTCGTTCCCCCAGGTCACGGCCGTCACGGTCGACGCCACGGTGGTCCGCGACGCCGGCTCCTCCGACGCCCAGCAGCTGGGCTACTCGCTGTCCGCAGGTGTGGCCTACCTGCGCGCGCTCGTCGACGACGGGCTCGACCCTGCGGCCGCCGCCGGGCTCTTGGAGTTCCGCTACGCCGTCTCCCCCCAGCAGTTCCCGACGATCGCGTCGCTGCGCGCGGCACGGCGCTGCTGGGCCCGCGTGCTCGAGGCCTGCGGCAGCACCGACGTGCCCCAGCGTCAGCACGCCGTGGTCAGCGTCGCCGGCTACAGCCGTCGCGACCCCTGGGTGAACATCCTGCGCGGCACCGTGGCCGGGTTCGCCGCCGGCGTCGGGGGAGCCGACTCCGTCACCGTTCCCCCGTTCGACGCCGTTCTCGGTGTGCCGGAGGCATTCTCGCGCCGGGTCGCCCGCAACACCCAGGTGCTGCTGATCGAGGAGGCGCACGTCGCCCGGGTGATCGACCCGGCCGGCGGCTCCTGGTACGTCGAGCGTCTCACCGACGACCTCTCCTGCGCCGCGTGGGAGTTCTTCCAGCGGCTCGAGGCGGAGGGCGGGGCGGTCGCCGCCCTGGACAGCGGGTTGGTGGCCGAGGCCGTCGCCGAGGTCCGGGCGCGGCGCCAGGAGGCTGCGGCGCACCGTACTGCACCCCTCACCGGCGTCAGCGAGTTCGCCGACCTCGACGAGGAGCCGCTGCAGCGGACCCCGCTCCCCGGTGCAGGTCCGGGGCGCGGCGGGCTGCCGGTGTTCCGGCCCGCGGCCGCCTTCGAGGACCTGCGCGACCGGGCCGACGAGTCGCTCACGCGCACGGGCACCCGTCCCACCGCGTTCCTGGCGACGATCGGTCCGCTCGCGACCTCGACGGCCCGAGCGGGTTTCACCCGGAACCTGCTGCACGCCGGTGGGGTGGCCACGGTCGAGGCCGGGGCCACCGACGACGTCGAGCAGGTGGTGGCGGCCTACGCAGTGACCCCGAGCCGGGTCGCCGTGCTCTGCTCCTCGGACGCCCTGTACGACGACCGCGCGGCGCAGGTGGCGGCACGGCTGCGGGAGGCCGGTGCCGTCCGGGTGCTGCTCGCCGGCCGCCCACGCGACCTGGCCGAGGTCGACGGCTACCTGTTCGCCGGCTGCGACGCGGTCGCCGCCCTCGCCGCCGTCCACAACGCCCTGCAGGTGACGCGGTGAGCAAGGTCCCCGACTTCACCGACGTCCCGCTGTCGTCGTCCACCGCGCCCGTCGCGCACTGGTTGCAGGCGCTCGGCGACGCCCAGGCACCTGAGTCGTGGGACGCACCGGAGGGCGTCACCGTGGCGCCGCTGTACACGGGGGCCGACCTGGAGGGCGTGGACTTCCTGGACACCTACCCGGGCATCGCCCCGTTCCTGCGCGGGCCGTACCCGACGATGTACACGAACCAGCCCTGGACGATCCGGCAGTACGCGGGCTTCTCCACCGCGGCCGCCTCGAACGCCTTCTACCGGCGCAACCTCGCGGCGGGCCAGAAGGGGCTGTCGATCGCGTTCGACCTGGCCACCCACCGCGGCTACGACTCCGACCACCCCCGCGTGGCCGGCGACGTCGGCATGGCAGGCGTCGCCATCGACTCGATCCTGGACATGCGCCAGCTCTTCGACGGCATCCCGCTGGACCGGATGTCGGTGTCGATGACGATGAACGGCGCCGTGCTGCCCGTGCTGGCACTCTACGTGGTGGCGGCGCAGGAGCAGGGGGTGCCGACCGAGAAGCTCACGGGGACGATCCAGAACGACATCCTCAAGGAGTTCATGGTCCGCAACACCTACATCTACCCGCCGCAGCCCTCGATGCAGATCATCTCCGACATCTTCGCGTTCACCAGCACGACGATGCCTCGCTTCAACTCGATCTCGATCTCGGGGTACCACATCCAGGAGGCCGGGGCGACGAACGACCTGGAGCTCGCCTACACCCTCGCCGACGGGGTGGAGTACCTGCGGGCGGGCGTCGCGGCAGGGCTCGACGTCGACGCCTTCGCTCCGCGGCTCAGCTTCTTCTGGGCCACGGGCATGAACTTCTTCATGGAGGTCGCGAAGATGCGCGCGGCCCGGCTGCTGTGGGCCCGCCTGGTCAAGGACTTCGGGCCGACCAACCCCAAGGCGCTGTCGCTGCGCACCCACTCGCAGACCTCGGGGTGGTCGCTCACCGCGCAGGACGTCTTCAACAACGTCACGCGCACCTGCGTCGAGGCGATGGCCGCGACCCAGGGGCACACGCAGTCGCTGCACACCAACGCCCTGGACGAGGCGCTCGCGCTGCCCACCGACTTCTCCGCGCGGATCGCCCGCAACACCCAGCTGCTGCTGCAGCAGGAGTCGGGCACGTGCGACGTCGTGGACCCCTGGGCCGGCAGCTACTACGTCGAGCGCCTGACGTACGACCTGGCCCGCCGGGCGTGGGCGCACATCGAGGAGGTCGAGCGCGCCGGGGGGATGGCGAAGGCGATCGACGAGGGCATCCCGAAGATGCGGATCGAGGAGGCCGCGGCGCGCGCGCAGGCCCGGATCGACTCCGGCCGCCAGCCCGTCATCGGGGTCAACAAGTACGTCGTCGACGCCGACGAGCCGATCGAGGTGCTGCGCGTGGACAACGCCGACGTCCGCCGCCAGCAGCTCGACAAGCTGCGCCGGCTGCGCGAGGACCGCGACCCCCTGGCCGTCCAGGACGCACTGCGCCGGCTCACCGCGGCGGCCGGGAAGATCGCCGAGGGTGCCGCCCGCACCGACGAGGAGAACCTGCTCGCGCTCGGCGTGGACGCCGCCCGCAGCCAGGCCACCGTGGGCGAGATCTCCGACGCGCTGGAGACGGTGTTCGGGCGGCACACGGGGACGGTGCGCATGATCTCGGGTGTGTACTCCGACGAGGCGGGCAACAGCCCCGCGATCGCCCGCGCCCGTGAGGCGGTGGCCGAGTTCGCGGCCGAGGAGGGGCGCCAGCCGCGGATCCTGGTCGCGAAGATGGGCCAGGACGGCCACGACCGCGGCCAGAAGGTGATCGCCACCGCCTTCGCCGACCTCGGCTTCGACGTCGACGTCGGGCCGCTGTTCCAGACCCCGGCCGAGGTGGCTCGGCTCGCGGCCGAGTCCGACGTGCACGTGGTGGGGGCCAGCTCGCTCGCCGCCGGCCACCTCACGCTGGTGCCCGAGCTGCGGCACGAGCTGGCCGCGCTCGGCCGCGACGACGTCATGGTCGTGGTCGGCGGCGTGATCCCGCCCGCCGACGTGGCCACGCTGCTCGAGATGGGCGCCGCGGCCGTGTTCCCCCCGGGAACGGTCATCGCCGACGCCGCGGTCGACCTGCTGGCCAAGCTGTCCGCGGCCCTCGACCACTCGTCCTGATGGCGCCCTGATGGCAGCTCGACGGCCCGACGTCGCCGAGCTCGCCCGCGGGGTGCGCGCCCGCGACCGCACCCTGCTGGCCCGGGCGATCACCCTGGTCGAGTCGACCCGCCGCGACCACCAGGCGCAGGCCCAGGAGCTGCTGCTGGAGCTGACGCCCGACGCCGGCGGCGCCGTCCGGGTGGGGATCTCCGGCGTGCCGGGGGTCGGCAAGTCGTCCTTCATCGAGGCGATGGGCACCCGGCTCACCGCTGCCCGTCACCGGGTCGCCGTGCTGGCGGTCGACCCGTCCTCGACCCGCACCCGCGGGTCGATCCTCGGCGACAGGACCAGGATGCGGTCGCTGTCCCTGGATCCCGACGCCTTCATCCGACCCTCGCCCAGCGCCGGGACGCTCGGGGGCGTGGCCCGGCGCACGCGCGAGTCGATGGTGCTGGTCGAGGCGGCCGGCTTCGACGTCGTCCTGGTCGAGACGGTGGGGGTCGGGCAGTCCGAGACCGCCGTCGCGCAGATGGTCGACACCTTCCTGCTGCTGACGATCGCGCGCACCGGGGACTCCCTGCAGGGCATCAAGAAGGGCATCCTCGAGCTGGCCGACGTCGTGGCCGTCAACAAGGCCGACGGCACCCACGAGCAGGACGCCCGCGCCGCCGCCCGCGAGCTCGCCGGCGCGCTGCGGATGATGACGACCACGACGGCGGGCTGGCGGGCACCGGTGCTGGCCTGCTCGGCCCTGACCGGCCTGGGCCTGGACGAGGTCTGGGGCAAGGTCGTGGAGCACCGCGAGCGGCTGGAGGTGGCCGGCGAGCTGCGCACCCGCCGCGCCGACCAGCAGGTGGACTGGATGTGGCAGCTGGTCCGGGACGGGGTGATGGACCGGCTGACGTCCGACCCCGACCTGGCAGAGCGGCTCCCGGTGCTCACCCGCGACGTGCGCGACGGCCGGCTCACCCCCAGGCTCGCGGCCCAGGCCATCGTCGAGGGGCTGGGCTGAGCGGGGATACGCTGTCGACCACCGTGGACACCGAAGCAGACGAGCGCGATCCCCTGGTCGCCACCGCCGTATCCATTCTCGTCGCCCCTCTCCTGGACGAGCTGGTCGCCATCCGGCGCGACGTGCACGCCCACCCCGAGGTGGGGCGTCAGGAGGTCCGCACCACGGCGCTGGTCGCCGACCGGCTGCGGGCCGCCGGGCTCGACCCCGTGCTGCTGCCGGGCACCGGGTTGACCTGCGACGTCGGTCCGTCGGTCCCGGTGGCGCCGGACGGCGGGATCGGCCACACCCTCGCCCTGCGCGCCGACCTCGACGCCCTGCCGGTGCCCGACGAGACGGGAACGGCGTGGGCCTCCACCACACCGGGCACGGCGCACGCCTGCGGCCACGACGTCCACACCACCGTGGTGCTCGGCGCCGGTCTCGTGCTGGCGCGGCTGGCGCAGGAGGGGCGGCTGCCCTGCCGGGTGCGGCTGCTGTTCCAGCCGGCCGAGGAGACCCAGCCCGGTGGTGCCCTCGACGTGATGGCCTGCGGCGCGCTCTCCGGCGTCGACCGGATCCTGGCCCTGCACTGCGACCCGCACCTGGACACCGGCCAGGTCGGGCTGCGGGTCGGGGCGATCACGTCCGCCTCGGACCACGTGAAGGTCGTGCTGAGCGGCGACGGCGGCCACACCTCGCGCCCGCACCTGACCGGCGACCTCGTCTACGCCCTCGGCCAGGTCATCACCGGCCTGCCGGCAGCGCTCGCGCGCCGGATGGACCCGCGCGCCGGGGCCAGTCTGGTCTGGGGTCGCGCGGCCGCCGGCGGCGTCGCGAACGCGATCCCGCGGGTGGGGGAGGTCGAGGGCACCCTGCGGGTGCTCGACGTCACGGCGTGGAAGCAGGCCGGCGAGGTGCTGGCCGAGGTGCTGGAGCACCTGGTCGCCCCGCTCGGCGTGCAGGCCAAGCTGCTGCACTCGCGCGGGGTGCCGCCCACGGTCAACGAGGCCACCTCGGTGCAGCTGCTCGAGCACGCCGTGCGCACCGAGCTCGGTCCGCAGGCCGTCGCGCCCACCGAGCAGAGCCTCGGCGGCGAGGACTTCGGCTGGTACCTGGAGGCGATCCAGGGCGCCCTGGCCAGGCTGGGGACCCGCATGCCGGGCGGTCCCACCTTCGACCTGCACCGCGGCGACTTCGAGCCCGACGAGCGGGCCGTCGCCGTCGGGGTGCGGCTGCTCGTCGCCGCGGCGCTCGCCTCGCCGTGGGAGCCGCCGCGCACCACCGTCTGAGCGAACCTCGATCACGGAAGCGTCACAGTCCTGGCCCCGGGGCCGGATGCGGGCCGCGCGGCTGCGGAGCGCTCCTATAGTTCCCCGAGCGATGTGGCGCAGCGGGCGCCGGTCGGATCATGGAGGAACCACAGTGAAGCGATTCGTGCACGGTGCGGCGGTGCTCAGCGTCGCCGCCCTCGCGCTCGCGGCGTGCGGTGAGGCACCCGGAGAGACCACGACCTCGGGCAGCGAGACCAGCGCCGAGAGCGTCGACTACAAGGCCTGCATGGTCTCCGACTCCGGTGGTTTCGACGACAAGTCGTTCAACCAGGCCGCCAAGGAGGGCCTGGACCAGGCCGAGTCCGAGATCGGCGTCGAGATCGCCGAGGTCGAGTCCGCGGCCGAGACCGACTTCACCCCGAACGTGGACCAGCTCGTCTCCCAGGACTGCAACCTCATCATCGGCGTCGGCTTCCTGCTCGAGACGGCCATCCAGACCGCGGCCGAGGCCAACCCCGACACCGATTTCGCGCTGATCGACTCCGCGTTCTCGAACGACGACTTCAGCCCGCTCGAGCTGGAGAACGGCAAGCCGCTGCTCTTCAACACCGCCGAGGCCTCGTTCCTGGCCGGCTACCTGGCTGCCGGGATGAGCAAGACCGGCACCGTCGCCACCTTCGGCGGCCTGCCGATCCCGTCCGTGCAGATCTTCATGGACGGCTTCTCGGACGGCATCGACAAGCACAACGAGGACAAGGGCACCGACGTCAAGCTGCTCGGCTGGGACAAGGCGACCCAGACCGGCGCCTTCACCGGCGACTTCGAGAACCAGAGCAACGGCACCAACCAGACCAACACGTTCATGGACCAGGGTGCCGACATCATCCTGCCCGTGGCCGGCCCGGTCGGCCTCGGTGCCGCCGCCGCCGCCACGGAGCGCGGCGACGTCAACATCATCTGGGTCGACTCGGACGGCTACGAGACCACCGAGTACGGCGACATCATCATGACCTCGGTCATGAAGAACATGGGCCCGGCCGTGTTCGACACCGTCAAGGTGGCCGCCGAGGGCGGCTACGACGCCGAGCCGTACGTCGGCACGCTGGAGAACGAGGGCATCGGCCTGGCGCCGTTCCACGACTTCGACGGCGAGGTGTCCGACGAGCTCAAGGGTGAGATCGACGCCCTGCGGGAGCAGATCATCTCCGGTGACCTCGTGGTGGAGTCCCCGAACTCCCCGTGACCACCAGCACGTGAGCGATCGACGGCCCGGGCGACCTCGCCCGGGCCGTCGGCACGACTACTGTGCGTCCACACCGACGGAGGGAGCGACGTTGAGGCTCGAGCTGCGCGGGATCACCAAGGTCTTCGGGTCCCTGGTCGCCAACGACCACATCGACCTCGTCGTGGAGCCCGGCGAGATCCACGCCCTCCTCGGGGAGAACGGCGCGGGCAAGAGCACGCTGATGAACGTCCTGTACGGGTTCTACGACCCCGACGGCGGCGAGGTCCTCGTCGACGGTGCCCCGGTCACCTTCGCGGGTCCCGGCGACGCCATGGCGGCCGGCATCGGGATGGTGCACCAGCACTTCATGCTCGTCCCGGTCTTCACCGTCGCCGAGAACGTGGTGCTCGGGCACGAGCCCACCGGCCCCGGCGGCATCATCGACCTGCAGAAGGCGCGGGCCCAGGTGCGCGAGATCTCCGAGCGGTTCGGGTTCGCCATCGACCCCGACGCCCTCGTCGAGGACCTCTCGGTCGGCGCCCAGCAGCGGGTCGAGATCATCAAGGCGCTCTCGCGGCAGGCCGAGGTGCTGATCCTCGACGAGCCCACCGCGGTGCTGACGCCGCAGGAGACCGACGAGCTGATCCAGATCATGCGCCAGCTCAAGGAGTCGGGCACCTCCATCGTCTTCATCACCCACAAGCTGCGCGAGGTGCGCGCGGTCGCCGACCGGATCACCGTCATCCGCCGCGGGAAGGTGGTCGGCGAGGCCGAGCCGAGCACCACCGAGACCGAGCTGGCCTCGCTCATGGTCGGTCGCACGGTCGACCTCGGCGTCGACCGCTCCCCTGCGCAGCCGGGCGAGACCACGTTCTCGGTGCAAGGTCTCACCGTCGTGGACGCCGCGGGCGTCACCCAGGTCGACGACGTCAGCTTCGAGGTGTCCCGCGGCGAGATCCTCGTCATCGCGGGCGTCCAGGGCAATGGTCAGACCGAGATCACCGAGTGCGTCCTCGGTCTGACCAAGCCGGTGCGCGGGTCGATCCGGCTCGACGGCACCGAGCTCGTCGGTCGCGACGTCGGCCAGGTGCTGCGGGCCGGGGTGGGCTTCGTCCCCGAGGACCGCAGCCTCGACGGCATCGTCGGCGAGTTCAGCGTGGCCGAGAACCTCGTGCTCGACCGGTACGACGACAAGGAGTTCCGCAGCGGGATCGGGATGGACCTGCGCAAGGTGCGTGCCAACGCCGAGCGCCGGATCGAGGAGTTCGACATCCGCACCCAGGGTGCCGACCAACCCGCCGGGCGCCTCAGCGGCGGCAACCAGCAGAAGGTCGTGATGGCACGCGAGCTGTCCCGGCCGCTCAAGCTGTTCGTGGCCAGCCAGCCCACTCGCGGCGTCGACGTCGGCTCGATCGAGTTCCTGCACCAGCGGCTCGTGGCCGAGCGCGACAACGGGACCCCCGTGATCATCGTGTCCACCGAGCTCGACGAGGTGCTCGAGCTCGGCGACCGGATCGCCGTGATGTACCGCGGCCGGATGGTGGGCGTCGTCCCCGGTGGCACGGATCGCGACGTCCTCGGCCTGATGATGGCCGGCGTCCCACAGGACGAGGCCGAGAAGCAGGCGGCCGCGCACCACACCACCCTCGGTCAGGCCGACCGCGCGCCGGGCTCACCGGCCGGCCCGCCCGCGCAGAAGGAGCTCTCGTGACCGCCCCGTCTCTCCAGAAGGGGCAACCCCCGCCGCCGCCTCCTGCTGCCCGGGAACCGGGTCGGCAGGTCAGCATCATGCGCGAGATCCTCGCCTCGTCCACGCTGGTCGTGGTCCTGGCCGTGGTGCTGGCGCTGCTGGTCGCGGCCGTGCTGATCGCCTCGGCCGACGCGGAGGTCCAGAACGCCGCGAGCTACCTGTTCGACCGCCCGAACGACTTCTGGTACTACGCCACCCACAGCGTCGGCGACGCCTTCAAGGCGCTCGTCTACGGCTCGGTGTTCAACCCCGAGGCCGCCACGTTCGCGGCCAAGGTCCGGCCGATCACCGAGACGCTGACGTTCTCGGTGCCGCTGATCTTCGCCGGCCTCGGGCTCGGCATCGGCTTCCGCGCCGGCCTGTTCAACATCGGCGCGCAGGGCCAGATCATCCTCGGCGCGGTGGTCGGCGGGTTCGTCGGCTTCGGCCTGGACCTGCCGCCAGTGCTGCACCTGGTGCTCGCCGTGGTCGGCGCGTTCGTCGGCGGCGCCATCTGGGGAGGCATCGCCGGCTTCCTCAAGGCCCGCACCGGCGCCAACGAGGTGATCGTCACGATCATGCTGAACTCGGTGGCCCTCTACCTCATCGGCTACCTGCTGACGACGGACCTGTTCCAGGGCGGGTCGAACAACCAGCCGATCAGCCCGCCGATCCCGTCCAGCGCGAAGTACCCGCTGCTGCTCGGTGAGGGCTTCCGGCTGCACCTGGGCTTCGTGCTGGCCCTGGTCGTGGCCTGGGGCGTGTGGTGGCTGATGGAGCGCTCCACCCTCGGCTTCCAGTTCCGCGCGCTGGGGGCGAACCCGCACGCCGCCCGCACGGCGGGGATGGACGTCGAGAACGGCTACCTGTGGGCGATGGCGCTCGCGGGCGGTCTCGCCGGGCTCGGTGGCTCGGCCCAGATCCTCGGCACCGAGTCCGCCCTCACCGGTGGCATCGCGGCCTCGTTCGGCTTCGACGCCATCACCGTGGCGCTGCTCGGCCGTTCACGCCCGGTGGGCACCGTGCTCGCGGCGATCCTGTTCGGGGCGCTGCGGGCCGGCGGCTTCTCGATGCAGGGCCGCGAGGGCATCCCGGTCGACCTCATCCTGGTCGTGCAGTCGCTCATCGTGCTGTTCATCGCGGCCCCGCCGCTGGTCCGTGGGCTGTTCCGGTTGCCGTCCACGGCCGCTCCGAGGGCCCGACGCAAGGAGGTGGCGGCATGAGCGCCGGCCCGACGACCGGAGCGGGAACCGCTGTCCCCGAAGCCGCCCCGGCCAAGGTCGAGGCCCCTCGCACCCTGCGCCCGATCAGCTGGAAGACCCCGATCGCGCTCAGCGTCCTCGGGATGGTCTCGTTGGTGGTCTTCGGCCTGCTCGGGCCGTCCGGCCGCGAGACCACGTACCGCTTCTCCACCCGCAGCGACCTGCTGCAGATCCCCGAGCTGACGCTGCCGTCCAGGCCCACCGTCATCGTGCTGTCGGTGCTGGCGCTGCTGCTGGCAGGGCTGGCCACCTGGCTCACCTCGCAACGGCGCAAGGTCGGCACCTGGGTGCCCGCCCTGTTCGGCGTGCTGTTCATCCTCGCGCTGATCACCTGGGGCCTCGGCGGACGCGGCTCGGTCACGCTCACCGGGCTGCTGCAGGGTGCCCTGTTCCTGTCCATCCCGCTGGTGTTCGGGTCGCTCGCGGGCCTGCTGTGCGAGCGGTCGGGCATCATCAACGTCGCCATCGAGGGGCAGCTGCTGGGCGGTGCGTTCCTGGCGGCTGCGGTCGGCGCCGTCACGGGCAGCGCGTACCTCGGGCTCGTCGCCGCCCCGGTGGCCGGTGCGCTGGTGGGTGCGCTGCTGGTGTTCTTCTCGGTGCGCTACCTGGTCGACCAGATCATCGTCGGCGTGGTGCTGAACGTGCTCGTCATCGGGCTCACCAGCTACCTGTTCTCCACCGTGCTGTCCGACAACCAGGACGTCTTCGGCGGGGTGCCACGGCTGCCCACGATCGCGATCCCGCTGCTGTCGGAGATCCCGGTGCTGGGGCCGGTCCTGTTCCGGCAGAACGTGCTGGTCTACCTCATGTACGTCGTGGTGGCGGTGCTGCAGCTGATGCTGTTCCGCTCGCGCTGGGGGCTACGCGTGCGGGCCGTGGGCGAGCACCCGAAGGCCGCCGACACGGTGGGCATCAAGGTGAACCGCACCCGGGTGCGCAACACCATCCTCGGCGGTGCCGTCGCCGGTCTCGGCGGGGCGTTCTTCACCATCGCCCAGGGACTCGCGTTCGGCAAGGAGATGACCGCCGGACAGGGCTTCATCGCCCTGGCCGCGATGATCCTGGGTCGCTGGAGCCCGCGCGGTGCGCTGCTGGCCGCCCTGCTGTTCGGGTTCGCCACCAACCTGCAGGTGCTGTTCGGCAGCCTCGGCTCGCCGATCCCGAGCCAGCTGCTGCTGATGACCCCGTACCTCGCGACCATCGTCGCCGTCGCCGGTCTCGTCGGACGCGTCCGTCCGCCGGCCGCCGAGGGCACGCCCTACGTCAAGTGAGCGGGTCCGAGCGGGGCCGTGCGGTCGAGGTCGACTGGGACGCGCTGCGGCTGGCCGCCACCGAGGTGATGCGACGCGCCTACGCGCCGTACTCGCGGTTCAAGGTGGGGGCGGCCGCGCTCGTCGACGACGGCCGGGTCGTCACCGGCTGCAACGTCGAGAACGCCGCGTACGGCGTGGCCCTGTGCGCCGAGTGCGGTCTCGTCAGCGAGCTCGTGGCGGGTGGGGGAGGGCGCCTGGTCGCGTTCACCTGCGTCGACGGCCACGGCAACGTCCTGATGCCCTGCGGCCGGTGCCGCCAGCTGCTGTTCGAGCACGGCGGCGACGACCTGGTCCTGGAGACCGTCAGCGGGTTGCGCACGATGGCCGAGGTGCTCCCCGACGCCTTCGGCCCCACCGACCTGGAGGAGAGGGCATGACCGAGAGCCACGACGCGGTGGACGTGATCCGCACCAAGCGCGACGGCGGCGAGCTGAGCGACGGCCAGATCGACTGGGTGGTCGACGCCTACACCCGCGGTGCGGTCGCCGACGAGCAGATGTCCTCCCTCGCGATGGCGATCCTGCTGAACGGGATGGACCGGCGCGAGATCTCCCGCTGGACGGCGGCGATGATCGCCTCCGGCGAGCGGATGGACTTCTCCGCGCTGTCACGGCGCACAGCCGACAAGCACTCCACCGGCGGCGTCGGCGACAAGATCACGCTGCCCCTGGCGCCCCTCGTGGCGGCCTGCGGCGTGGCTGTGCCGCAGCTGTCCGGACGCGGCCTCGGCCACACCGGGGGCACCCTCGACAAGCTCGAGTCGGTGCCGGGTTGGCGGGCCGCGCTCTCGAACGAGGAGATGATGCGCCAGCTCGAGGACGTCGGTGCCGTCATCTGCGCGGCGGGCGACGGCCTCGCCCCGGCCGACAAGAAGCTCTACGCGCTGCGCGACGTCACCGGCACCGTCGAGGCGATCCCGCTCATCGCCTCGTCGATCATGAGCAAGAAGATCGCCGAGGGCACCGGGGCGCTGGTGCTGGACGTCAAGGTCGGGTCCGGCGCCTTCATGAAGACCGTGGAGCAGGCCCGCGAGCTGGCCCGCACGATGGTCGACCTCGGCACCGACGCCGGTGTCACGACCGTCGCCCTGCTGACCGACATGGACACCCCGTTGGGGTACACCGCCGGCAACGCGCTCGAGGTGCGCGAGTCGGTCGAGGTACTGGCCGGCGGCGGCCCGCAGGACGTCGTCGAGCTCACCCTCGCGCTCGCGCGGGAGATGCTCGCCGCCGCGGGCGTCGACGACGTCGACCCGGCCGACAGGCTGGCCGACGGCTCGGCGATGGACGCCTGGGCGGCGATGATCCGGGCCCAGGGCGGCGACCCGGACGCCACCCTCCCCACGGCCACCGAGCAGCAGCAGGTGCTCGCGCCCGCCGACGGCGTGCTCACGCGGCTGGACGCCCTCGCCGTCGGCGTGGCCGCCTGGCGGCTCGGGGCCGGCCGGGCGCGCAAGGAGGACCCGGTGCAGGCCGGGGCCGGCGTCGAGCTGCACGCGAAGCCGGGCGCCACCGTGCGTGCGGGTGAGCCGTTGATGACGCTGCACACCGACACCCCCGAGCGGTTCGAGCGGGCACTGGCGGCGCTGGAGGGCGGCGTCACGATCGCCCCTGAGGGCTCGCGGCCCGACCTGCGCCCGCTGGTGATCGAGCGGGTGGCCGCCCACTAACCTGGTCGCCATGAGCACGCCGACCCACGACCAGGTCGTCCGGGCACCCAAGGTGTCCCTGCACGACCACCTCGACGGCGGGCTGCGGCCCGCGACGATCCTCGAGCTCGCCGACGAGATCGGGCACGAGCTACCGGCCACCGACGCCGTGGCGCTCGGCCGGTGGTTCGTCGAGTCGGCCGACTCCGGCTCCCTGGTGCGGTACCTCGAGACCTTCGACCACACGATCGCGGTGATGCAGACCACCCACGGCCTGCGCCGCGTGGCCCGCGAGTGGCTGCTCGACCAGGCGGCCGACGGCGTCGTCTACGCCGAGGCGCGGTACGCCCCGGAGCAGCACCTGGGCAAGGACCTCACCCTCGACGCGGTGGTCGAGGCCGTGCACGAGGGCCTGGCCGAGGGCGCGGCCGAGGCCGAGCTCGCGGGCACCCCGGTGCGCTGGGGCACGCTCGTCACCGCGATGCGGCACCAGGCGCGCGGCCGCGAGATCGCCGAGCTCGCGGTGCGGCACCGCGACCGCGGCGTCGTCGGCTTCGACATCGCCGGCGCGGAGGCCGGATTCCCCCATCCCGGCATCTCGACGCCTTCGACTTCCTGCACCGCGAGAACTTCCCGGTCACGATCCACGCCGGCGAGGCGTTCGGCCTGCCGAGCATCTGGGAGGCCGTCCAGGTCTGCGGCGCCGACCGGCTCGGCCACGGGGTGCGGATCGTCGACGACATCGACACCCGGACCCGCACCCTCGGACGCCTGGCCGGCTGGGTGCGCGACAAGCGCATCCCGCTGGAGATGTGCCCGTCCTCGAACCTGCAGACCGGTGCCGCCGCCACCATCGCCGAGCACCCGATCACGATGCTCAAGGACCTCCGGTTCCGGGTCACGCTGAACACCGACAACCGCTTGATGTCGGACACCACGACGACCCGCGAGATGACGCTCCTCGTCGACCACGCCGGCTGGACCCTGGGCGACCTGCGCTGGGTCACCGTCAACGCGATGAAGAGCGCGTTCATCCCCTTCGACGAGCGGCTGGCACTGATCGAGGACGTCATCAAGCCGCGGTACGCGGAGCTGATCGACGAGACCGCTCCCTGACCCGTGCGTGCGGTCGTGTTCGACGAGGTCGGCGGTCCCCTGCGCGTGCGCGAGGTCCCCGACCCGGTCTGCCCCGACGACGGCGTCGTCGTGCGGGTGCGTGCCACCGGTGTCTGCCGGTCGGACTGGCACGCATGGCGTGGGCACGAGGAGGTGTCGCTGCCGCACGTGCCGGGTCACGAGCTGTCCGGGGTGGTGGAGACCGTCGGCTCCGAGGTCACCGGATGGATTGCGGGACAACGCGTCACGGTGCCGTTCGTGTGCGGCTGCGGACGGTGCGGGTGGTGCGCCGCCGGTGAGCCGCAGGTCTGCCCGTCCCAGACCCAGCCCGGGTTCACCGGGTGGGGTTCGTTCGCCGACCTGGTGGCGGTGCACGCGGCCGACCTCAACCTGGTTGCGCTGCCGGACGATCTGGACGACGTCGGGGCGGCGTCGCTGGGGTGCCGGTTCGCCACCGCGTTCCGGGCGGTCGTGGACCACGGGCGGGTCGGGGCCGGGCAGTGGCTGGTCGTGCACGGGTGCGGAGGCGTGGGGCTGTCGGCGGTGATGGTCGGGGTGGCCCTCGGTGCCCGGGTGGTGGCCGTCGACGTCACGGCCGGCGCGCTGTCGCTGGCGAAGGAGGTGGGTGCCGAGGCCGTGCTCGCAGTCGCTACTGACGGCCATCCGGACGAGATGGGTTCTGCGATCAGGGATCTCAGCGGCGGTGGCGCGCACGTGTCAGTGGATGCCCTGGGTTCCGCAGGTACGGCGCGGGCGTCGGTGCTGTCCCTGCGTCGGCGTGGACGGCATGTCCAGGTGGGGCTCCTGCACGGGGCTGAGGCTGCGCCTCCGCTGCCGATGGACCGGGTGATCGCGCAGGAGCTCGAGCTGTACGGGTCGCACGGGATGGCGGCGGCAGGGTACGCGCGGATGCTGGAGCTCGTGGTCGACGGCCGGTTGCGTCCCGAGCGGCTGGTCGGGCAGGTCGTGGGCCTGGACGACGCCGGTGCCGCGCTCGCGGCGATGGGCGGTCCTAAGGGGGCGGGTATGACGGTGGTGCGGGTGAGCGGGCCGTGACCGCGTCGCGGGTGGCGGTGGCGGCACCGAACGCGGACGCCGTCGCTGCGGCCACCGAGGTGGCGCTGGCTGGTGGCAACGCGGTCGACGCCTGCCTGGCGGCCACGGTGGTGGCGATGGTGACCGAGCCGGGCGTGGTGTCGCTGCTCGGCGGGGCGTTCGTGGCGGTCGGCCCGGTCGACGGCGACCCCGTCGTGGTCGACGGCAACGTCCAGATGCCCGGGAGTGCGGCTGCTCCCGAGCGGTTCGGGCAGGGCTTGCGAGAGGTCGTCACCGGGTACGGCGGTGGGCTGACGATGCACGTCGGTCTGGGGTCGGTCGCGACCCCGGGTGCGCTGGCCGCGCTCGGCCTGGCGCACGAGCGGTACGGACGCGCGCCGTGGGCCGAGGTGCTCGCGCCCGCGGCGGACGTCTGCCGCCGTGGCTACCGGCTGGGCAGCGCCGCGGGCAGCTACCTGGAGCTGGTGGGGGAGTCGGTGTTCGGCTGGGACCCGCAGACGCGCGCAGCGCTGCGCGGGCCGGACGGGGGCGTCGCGCGCACCGGTGACCTGCTGCTGGCCCCCGATCTGGCGTCGACGCTGGAGGTGCTGGCGGCCGAGGGGGCGTCGTCCCCGTACACGGGCTCGCTGGCCGAGGTGCTCGCGACCGACATGCTCGAGCGCGACGGCCTCGTCACCGCTGCCGACCTGGCCGGGTACGAGGCGGTCGTCCGTCCGGGGCTCGAGGTCCGCCTCGGGGGCTGGACGTTGTCGACGAACCCGCCGCCGGCCATCGGCGGACCGGTGCTGGCGGCGATGCTGCGGCTGTTGGGAGAGCGTGAGGACCGTTCTGCCGAGACGCTGGTGGCGGTGCAGCAGGCGGTGCTCTCCTACCGTGCCGCCCAGCTGGACCCGGCCGAGGACCTCCACTCCGCCGGCTCCGAGCTGTTGGCGCTGGTCGACGCGCACGGCTGGCACGGTCTCACCGGACCGGCCTCCACCGCGCACGTGTCGGTGGTCGACGGTGAGGGCAACGCGTGCGCCACCACCTGCTCGTCGGGCTACGGCTCGGGTGCCACGGTGCCCGGCACCGGCATGCTGCTCAACAACGCCCTCGGCGAGCCGGAGCTGAACCGTCGTGGCATGCACGCACTGCCGCCCGGTACCCGGCTCGCGTCGAACATGGCACCCACCACAGGACGCTCGGACGACGGCGCCGTGCTCGCCGTGGGAAGCCCTGGCGCCGATCGGATCACGACAGCTCTGCTGCAGGTGCTCGGCGCGTTCTGCCTGGACGACGTGCACCTGCAGGAGGCGGTCGACGCCCCCAGGTTGCACGTGCGGGTGGCGCCGGAGGGCGCCGCCTCGATGGAGCACGAGGCCGACCTGCCCCACGCCGCCGAGGTCGCCGCCGCCGCGGGTCTACCGGCTCGCGAGCACCCGGTGCGGCACATGTACTTCGGTGGCGTCGGCGTCGCCCTGCGTGGTTCCGACCACGGCCTCATGGCCGCCGCCGACCCCCGCCGGGCTGCAGCGACCGGCGTGGCGTAACTGCTCAGATCGCCACCGTTCGCGTGATCTGTCCGTTGCTCTCCCAGTACGTGCGCTTCCCCGCGATCAGTGGATCGTCCGGGGCCGGTTGAACATCGCCGTCGCGGCTGATCGCTCGCGAGGTGATGGTGTGCTCACCGGGCGAGGGTGCTCGCCACCCGATCGACCAGAACCGCCACGCCCACCCGTCCGAACCGTGTCGGCGACCTCCGACCACGTCCGCCGTGCGCCACGGACCGCCGTCGATGCTCACCTCGACGGTGGCGACGGGGTCACCCCACGCCACACCGATCACGCGGTGCGACGTACCGTTCCGCACGACCTTCGCGGGTGCCGACTTGAGCAGGTCGTGGTTGACCGTCTGGAAGGTCCAGGTCGTGCGGCCGGCGTCGTCGGTGTGCTCGCGGAACGTGACGTAGTCGCGCGCCATGAAGCGGCCCGCGAACCGCTGGTCGGTGACCTCGATCCGGGTGAGCCACTTGACGTTGGCCACGCCGTACCAGCCCGGCGCGATCAGACGGACAGGTGCGCCGTGCTCCGCGGGCAACGGTTCGCCGTTCATCTCGTAGCAGAGCAGGTTGGCCGGAGCCATCGCCTCCTCCAGCGACATGCTGCGGGCGAACTGCTCGGTGATGGTGATGTCGAGCCCGCCCTCGCCATCGTCCTGGCCGGTTCCCGTGTCACCGGCGCTGATGACCCCGCTGTTGTCGCGGATCGTCACGGGACCGCCGTCGGCGCCCCAGAACACCACCTCGCTGGCCTCGCCGGTCGGACGCGCTCGCTCCAGCAACGGCGACAGCCGGGTGCCGCCCCACACGGCGTTGCCGACCCCTCCGATGAAGAACGGCAGGCCGGTGTTGCCTGAGCACTCGAGCGTGAACTCGACCCGGCGACGCGGGCGTCGCACCAGGTCGGCCAGCGTCAGGGTCAGCGGACGATGGACGAGCCCCGTGACCTCGACCTGCCACGTGGAGGGATCGAGGGCCGGGAGGTCGTAGTGCTTGACGGTGAAGAAGTCGTCCGCGGGCGTCAACCGGGTCGTGAGCGTCTCCCACTCGAGCAGGTTGCCGACCGCACCCTCGGCCCCAGGAGGGACCGGATCCGGCTGGTCGAGCCAGGGGATCACGACGTCGCCGCGCCGGCCGGGATAGGTCTCGTGCAGGTCGCCGGAATGCACCCAGTCGACCGGGTTTGCACCGCCACCTCCCCCCGCCGCAGCAGCCGTTGCCGGCAACGCGCTCAGGCCGGCGAGGGCGCCTCCGCCCTTGACCAGGTTCCGTCGCGTGATGGTCGTGTTCGCCATGGCAGGTCCCTTTCGGTCGCGTCGACTGTACGCCTCGCGCGGACCCGTGGGAATGGTTGAGGTTCGATACCTTGCGGCCGCCCGACGACGATGGTCGACGTCCCGGAATCGTTCAGCAACAACGGGTTCGGATGCTTACGTGGTGTACGGGCAGGTGCGCGGCAATCGTCGCCACGCCACGCCCACGGCGACTCGTGCGCGGACGCCCGCCGGTGGCGAATGACGGACGATGATCTGGTCCGGCTTCGTGCTCCACCCGACCTGGGAGCACGACGGGTTCGGACCGTTCCGTTTCGAACGGGCGCAGGACGACGAGACGGTGTCGGCCGCCGCGCGAGAGCTCGGCCGGTGACTCACCCCAGGCGCGCGTAGGCCTCGCCGGGTGCGTAGCCGGGCAGGAGTGGGACCTGGACGGCCTGGCGGGTGCCGAGCAGCGTGGTCCAGTCGTGCGCGATGACCTGGCCGGCGTCGTTGGTCCGGGCCTGGACGTGCCAGAGCCCGTTCGTCTTGTACCGGTGGCAGCGCCGGGACCTCGGTGAGAGGTTCTGCACCGACGTCGGTCCGCGGGGGTGCGGCACGGTGTGGTCCAGGTCGGACCTGCCTGCTGGGATGCTGCAGCCGGGGAAGGTGCAGACCGGGTCACGCGCCCTGACGTGCTCCGCGATCCGGGTGGTCGGCTGGTACCGCTCCGTCTGGTGACGGGCACTCTTGGCCAGCGCCCGCTCGGTCGCCGCGGTCAGAGTCGCTCGGGTCCA
>JBBQSN010000023.1:0-26417 GCA_038213835.1 Actinomycetales bacterium | reverse complement strand
GCGCCTGGGACGAGCGCCACCGGGAGGCGGATGGCCCGCGTGAGCCGCACCCGGCGGTGGTCGAGACCGTGGCCGGCCAACCGCCCGGCAGCGTCCTCGACATCGCCTGCGGGACGGGGCGTCACAGCCTGTGGTTGGCCGAGAACGGCTGGCACGTCACGGCCGTCGACTTCTCCCGCGTCGCGGTCGAGACGCTGCAGCGCACCGCGACCGGCCGCGGTCTCGAGGTCGACGCCCGCGTCGGCGACGCACGGGCGTGGACCCCGCCCGGGGGCGGCGGGTACGACCTGGTGCTGATGTCGTTCGTCCACCTGCCCGAGGTCCTCGCGCGCGCCACCCGCTGGGTGGCTCCGGGCGGCCGGCTCCTCGTCGTCGGTCACTCCGCGAGCGCGCCGGTCGCAGCAGGCCCGAGCGACCACCGGCTGCGGCTGGACCGGATCGACCTGGCCGCCCGCGTGACCGGTGCCCGGCTGCGCGTGCTGCGCGTCGCCGAGGTCCAGCGGCAGACCCCGGACGGCACCACGACCGACGTCGTCCTGCTCGCCGTCAGGCTGTG
Source organism: Actinomycetales bacterium (assembly GCA_038213835.1). GTDB lineage: Bacteria > Actinomycetota > Actinomycetes > Actinomycetales > CAWJMD01 > JBBQSN01. The sequence goes on along the minus strand of JBBQSN010000023.1, from coordinate 25,861 downwards.
ACCAGCCGTCCAGGACGAGCACCTCGCCGTCCTGGCCCGGGTCCGGCACCGAGGACACAGTTTTCGCCTCAGGCCCGTTCGGGCACCGTCAGCCGCGGCAGGAAGAGCTGGATGAGTGCGCCGATAACCAGGGCGAACAGCACGGTCCCCACGCCGAACGTGCCGCCCAGCGCCCAGCCGATCGCGACCACGCCCACCTCGATGGCGGTGCGCACCAACCGGATCGACCAACCCGTCCGCCGGTTCAGGCCGGTCATCAGCCCGTCTCGCGGGCCGGCCCCGAACCGGCTGCCGATGTACATCGCGGTGGCCAGCGCGTTGAGCAGCACGCCTGCGACGAACAGCGCGATCCGCGGCAGCCACCGCTCCGGACCGTCGTCGCCGAGCTGGTCGGGGATCACCCGCAGCGCGACGTCGACCACGAGACCGATGACGACGACGTTGCTGATCGTGCCGAGCCCGGGTCGCTCCCGCAGCGGGATCCACAGCAGCAGCACGACCGCGCCCACGATGATCGCCACCACCCCGAAGGACAGGCCGGTGGAGTCCGAGACCCCCTGGTGCAGCACGTCCCACGGGATGTTGCCGAGCTCGGAGCGCACCACCATCGCCATGCTGACGCCGAACAGCGCGAGCCCGACGTAGAGCTGGACGAGGCGGCGGGTCATGGCCGCACCCTGGCAGCCGGGACCGGACCCGGTGACAGCGGGGTCGCGTGTGCACGGCTGCGGGCAACTGCGCGCCCAGGGCACCGGCACCGCCCGCAGAAGCAGCTGTCGCCCGCCTCTGTGCCCGGTCCGCCGGGTCGGGGACTACGGTCGGGCCATGGCGCGGGCACCGGCGGTGCGGATCGGCGAGGACATCTGGCGGCTGCGGCTGCTCGGGGACCTGATCAACGGCTACGCGGTCCGCGAGGACGACGGCTCGGTGACCCTGATCGACACCGGGCTCTCGCGCTCCGGGCCGGCCGTCGCCCGAGGGCTCGCCGCGATCGGCGCGGCGCCGCAGCAGGTCACGCGGATCCTCGTCTCGCACGTGCACCCCGACCACGTGGGCGCCCTGGCCGAGGTGTGCGACCGCACGGGGGCGTCGGTCAGCGTGCACGAGGACGACGCGGGCTACCTCGGGAGCGGCACGACGCCGCCGACCGACCAGAGGTTCCTGCTCTCGCGGCTGATGAAGCGGTTCGGGCGCGAGGACGCCGAGGAGTTCACCCCCGTGCAGCCGGACCACCGGCTCGCCGACGGCGAGGTGCTCGACGTCGGCGGCGGCCTGAGGGTTCTGCACACCCCTGGCCACTCTCCCGGTCACGTCTCGTTCGTGCACGAGCGCAGCGGGACGCTCATCACCGGCGACGCCCTGTTCAACCCGCTCGGACGTCTGCGCTGGTCGGTCAGGGCGTTCTGCACCGACTTCCGGCTCTCGCAGGAGACGGCGCAGCGGTTCGCCGACGTCGACTACTCCACGGTCGCCTTCATGCACGGACCGCACATCGCCTGCGGCGCCAAGCACAAGGTGGACGCGTTCCTCGCGTCCTGGGCCGGTCAGCGGGCGAGGTAGCCCAGCAGGTCGCCGCGGGTGAGCACACCGGCCGGCTTGCCGTCGACGACGACCATGATCGCGTCGGCCTTCTCCAGCGCCTGGCGCGCGACCACGACCGACTCGCCACCGCCCACGAGCGGCAGCGGCGGCGCCATGTGCTTCTCGACCGGGTCGGCCAGGCCGGCGGCGCCGGAGAAGACGGCGTCGAGCAGGTCGCGCTCGCTCACCGCACCGGCCACCTCGCCGGCCATCACCGGCGGCTCGGCCTTGACCACGGGCATCTGCGAGACGCCGTACTCGTGCAGGATCTCGATCGCGTCGCGGACCGTCTCGCTCGGGTGCGTGTGCACCAGGGCCGGCAGGTCTCCGGTCTTGCCGCGCAGGACGTCGGCGACAGTGGTGCCGTTGGTGTCGTCGCGCGCGAAGCCGTACGACGCCATCCAGCCGTCGTTGAAGAGCTTGGCGAGGTACCCGCGGCCGGAGTCGGGCAGCAGCACGACCACGACGTCGTCCGGCCCCAGGTCCTTGGCCACCTCGAGGGCCGCCACGACGGCCATGCCGCAGGAGCCGCCGACGAGCAGACCCTCCTCGAGCGCCAGCCGGCGGGTCATGGCGAACGAGTCGGCGTCGCTCACGGCCACGATCCGGTCCGGCACCGAGGGGTCGTACGCGGCCGGCCAGAAGTCTTCGCCCACGCCCTCGACCAGGTACGGACGACCGGTGCCGCCGGAGTAGACCGAGCCCTCGGGATCCGCACCGACGATCACGACCGGTCCGCCGTCGCGACCGGCCGAGGACTCCTTCAGGAACCGCCCGGTGCCGGTGATCGTGCCGCCCGTGCCCACGCCGGTGACGAAGTGCGTCACGGTGCCGTCGGTGTCGTCCCAGATCTCGGGGCCCGTCGTCTCGTAGTGGCTCGCCGGGCCGTTCGGGTTGGAGTACTGGTCAGGCTTCCACGCCCCCGGCGTCTCGCGCACGATGCGGTCGCTCGTCGAGTAGTAGGAGTCCGGGTGGTCGGGCTCAACGGCGGTGGGGCACACGACGACCTCCGCGCCGTACGCCTTGAGCACGTTGCGCTTGTCCTCGCTCACCTTGTCCGGGCACACGAAGATGCAGCTGTACCCGCGCTGCTGGGCCACCAGGGCCAGCCCGACGCCGGTGTTGCCGGAGGTCGGCTCGACGATGGTGCCGCCAGGCAGCAGCTCGCCCGAGGCCTCCGCGGCGTCGACCATCTTCACGGCGATGCGGTCCTTCACGGACCCACCGGGGTTCACGTACTCGACCTTGGCCAGCAGGGTGGCGCTGATGCCCTCGGTCACGCGGTTGAGCCGCACCAGGGGGGTGCCACCGATGAGGTCCAGGACGGAGTTGGCGATCTTCACCCCTCCATCGTCCCAGAAGCTGGGCCCCTGACCGAACGGCCCGGTTAGCGTGGGGGCGTGTCGAGGACGGGGAGGGCGCGGCGGATCGCTGCGGCGGCGGCCTACGGGGGCGGCGGTGCGGGGCTGCTCACGCTCACGGGGATCGGGCTGCTGGTCGGCGAGGCCCGGCTGGCGCGTCGGCTGATCGGTCAGCCGTTCGGCTTCGAGGGCCTGCCCACCGACAGCACGTACGGGCACGGCCCCGGCGAGCCGATCGAGCTGGCCGTCCTCGGCGACAGCAGCTCGGCAGGTCTCGGCTGCACCACCCCTGAGGAGACGCCGTCCGCCATCCTGGCCACCGGCCTGGCCGCTGTGTCCGGTCGCCCGGTGCGCCTGACGAACGCCTCGGTCGTCGGCTCGGAGTCGTCCGGCCTGGAGCCGCAGCTCGACCGGCTGCTGGTCGACGGCTACCGGCCGCAGGTGGCCGTGATCATGGTCGGCGCCAACGACGTCACCCACCGGATCCGGGTCGCGGACGCCGTCCGTGAGCTGACGGTCGCGGTCGAGCGGCTGCGAGAGGTGGGGTGCGAGGTCGTCGTCGGCACGTGTCCGGACCTCGGGACCCTCGAGCCGGTCGCCCAGCCGCTGCGCACGGTGGCGCGGCGGCTGTCCCGCCAGCTCGCGGCCGCCCAGACCATCGCCGTGGTCGGAGCCGGGGGACGGACGGTCTCGCTCGGCGACGTCCTCGGCCACGAGTTCTCCGCGCGGCCGAGCGAGATGTTCAGCGCCGACCGGTTCCACCCGTCGGCCGCCGGGTACGCGCGGATGGCGTCGGTCATGCTCCCCAGCGTCTGCGCAGCCCTCGGGTACTGGCCCGACGGCGGCGCCGAGCGCGCCCCCGAGCGCGGTCGCGGCGAGGGGGTCACCTCGCTGGCCGAGGCCGCCGTCGCGGCCGCGGCCGATGCCGGCACCGAGGTCGCCCCGGCTCGCGTGGCGGGCGCCGTGCGTGGGCCGCTCGGCCGCTGGGCGATGCTGCTGCGCCGTCGCCGCACCCCGCTGGCCGGGCTGCGGCGGAGCGACTCCCCGCCCGCTAGTGGCCGGGTGTGAACCGGATCGGGAACCGCAGCGGTCCGGTGTTGCCCGAGACGGGCAGCCACTCCCCCGGCCCGTCCGGTCGCGCGTCCGGCATCCGCCTGGCCAGCAGCGGCAGCGCGACGCTCATGTCGGTGCGGGCCACGAAGTGCCCGAGGCAGTGGTGCACGCCACCGCCGAAACCTGTGTGCGGCGGGCGGGCCGCCGTGATGTCGAAGGCCGGCTCGTCCATCGTGCGCGGGTCCGTGCCCGCAGCGTGCGAGAGCACCTGGACGATGCCGCCCCGGGGCACGTGCAGCCCGTCCAGGTCGACGTCCTCGACCGCCTCGCGGGTCACCCAGGTGACGGTGGGGTTGACCCGCATCACCTCCTCCACCGCCTGCGGCCCCAGCTCGGGACGCTGCCCGAGCAGGGCCCACTGGTCGGGGTGCCTCAGCAGCGTCTGCAGCGCGAGGCCGATCTGGTTGCGCGTGGTCTCCATGCCCGCGAAGGCGAGGAAGACCAGTCCGACGCTGAGCTCGCGGGCCGAGAGCGTCCCGTCCTCGCTGTGGGCGTGGACGAGGGTCGTCACGAGGTCGTCCCGCGGGTTCGCACGGCGGTCGACCACGACCTCGTCGACGTAGCCGGTCAGGCCCTCGAGCGCCTCCTCGATCCGCGGCAGGTCGTGCCGCAGGTTGATGCCGAACGACTTGCCGAGGTCGTCGGCCCAGTGCGCCACCTGGGCCCCGTGCTCCTCGGGCAGCCCGAGCAGGACGCAGAGGATGCGCGCGGCGTACGGCTCGGCGAACTCGCGCACCAGCTCGACCTCGCCGCGCGGCGCGAAGCCGTCGACCAGCTCGTCCGCGAGCGCCTGGAACCGCGGCCGCAGCGCCTCGATCGCGCGGCTGCGGAACGCCGGGCTGAGCAGGCGACGCAGCCGCAGGTGGTCCTCGCCCTCGAGGCTGAGCAGCGTCTCGGCCCACCAGGTGGCGAACGGCCCGGAGTGGACGCCGTTCTGCGCCGGCCAGCGGGCGTTGCCCTGCTGGAACCGCCTGTCGCGCAGGACGGCAGCGCCCTGCTCGTACCGCAGCACCGCCCAGCCCCAGGGGGTACGCGCGTACCAGTGCTGCTCGCGGGTGCGGTGCACCTCGTCGGAGGTCACGTCGAAGGCCGGGTCAGCGAGGTCGAAGTAGGGGACGGCGGCCGTCATGGCGTGAGGTTAGCCGCGGCCCTTCGCGCAGCTGAGACCAAGGCCACCCCCGCCGCGGACGTGACGGCACCGCCCCGGACGTAGGCTCGACCCCGCACCAGCACCCGCCCGAAGGAGAGCAGCCGTGCCCGAGGCCGTCATCGTCAGCACCGCCCGCACGCCGATCGGACGGGCTTTCAAGGGCTCCCTGGTCGACGTCCGACCGGACGACCTGGCCGCCACGGTCGTGAGCGCCGCGCTCGACAAGGTGCCGGGCCTGGACCCGGCGCTGGTCGAGGACCTGTACCTCGGCTGCGCCGAGCCGTCGGGCGAGCAGGGGTTCAACATGGCCCGGGTGGTCTCGATCCTGGCCGGCCTGGACCACGTGCCCGGTGCCACCGTGAACCGGTTCTGCGCCTCGTCGGTGCAGACCACGCGGATGGCCTTCCATGCGATCAAGGCAGGCGAGGGCGACGTCTTCATCTCAGGCGGCGTCGAGTGCGTCTCGCGGTACCGCGGCTGGAAGGGCGCCGGAGGCGGCGCCGAGGACGTCAAGAACCCGCGGTTCGCCGAGGCGGAGGCCCGCTCCGTCGCCACCGCGCAGACCAACCAGACCTGGACCGACCCGCGCGAGCAGGGCCTACTGCCGGACGTCTACCTCGCGATGGGCCAGACCGCCGAGAACGTCGCCACCTCCCGTGGCATCAGCCGCCAGGCCCAGGACGAGTGGGGCGTGGAGTCGCAGAACCGGGCCGAGAAGGCCACGGTCGACGGCTTCTTCGCCCGCGAGATCACCCCCGTCACCCTCCCCGACGGCCGGGTGATGGAGGTCGACGACTGCCCGCGACCCGGCGTGACGGTCGAGGGGGTCAGCGGCCTGCGCACCGTGTTCCGCGAGAACGGCACCATCACCGCCGCCAACGCGTGCCCGCTCAACGACGGTGCCGCGGCCCTGGTCGTGATGAGCGACACCCGGGCGAACGACCTGGGCCTGACCCCGCTCGCCCGCGTGGTCTCGACCGGCGTCTCGGCCCTCTCGCCCGAGATCATGGGCCTGGGTCCGGTCGAGGCCTCGCGCCAGGCGCTGGCCCGGGCAGGCATGTCGGTCGGCGACATCGACCTGTTCGAGATCAACGAGGCGTTCGCCGCCCAGGTGCTGCCGAGCGCCGACGAGATCGGCATCCCCTACGACCGGCTCAACGTGCACGGCGGTGCGATCGCGCTCGGCCACCCCTTCGGCAGCACCGGCGCGCGCATCACCACCACGCTGATCAACGGGCTGCAGTCGCGCGACGCCCAGTTCGGCCTCGAGACGATGTGCGTCGGCGGCGGCCAGGGCATGGCGATCATCATCGAGCGGCTCAGCTGACCGAGCGCCACCACACGACGGTGTCCTTGACGGCGACGTCGAGGGGCGTCGGGTGCAGACCCAGGCGGGTCTGGCTCCGGGTCGAGTCCAGCACGAACGGGGCGGTGAACTGGTGGTTCGTCTCCGCCAGCTCGCGGGTGTCGCGGTGCACCAGCCCGACCGCCCGGAGCAGGCCGGCCGGGATCACGCCGGTCCTGGGCACGGGCACGCCTGCGGCCTGCGCGACGGCCGCGACCAGCTCGCGCCGGGTGAGCGCCGGGTTCGTCGGCGCGTGCAGCACCGAGCCCCACAGCTCGGGGGTCCCGGCCGCCCGCACCATCGCGGCCGCCAGGTCGGGCACGTAGGTGAACGAGTGCGGCTGGTCCAGGCTGCCGAGGACCCGGATCGTCCGGCCGGCCAGGACCGCGGGCACCATCCGCTCGCCGGCGTGGGCGTTGCGCACCCGGGGTCCGAAGAAGTACGAGGCGGCCACGCTCACGGTCGGGGTGCTCGAGGCGGCGCGGGCCTGCAGCAGCTCGGTGCGGATGCCGGACTTGCCGACCGTCGCCGTCCGCGGGCTGTCCTCGGTGATCGGTGCGTCCACCCGTCCGTAGGAGTACAGGCTCTCCGGGAACACCACGACAGCGCCGACCCGGCCGGCGGCGGCGAGCACCGTCTGCTCTGCAGCGGGAAGCTCTGCCCGCCAGGTCGCGGCGTCGTAGCGGGACCCGTGGATGCAGTGGTGCACGGCGACGACGCCGTCGAGGGCGTCGGCGAGCGGCCCGGGCTGGGACGCGTCGACCCGGCGGCGTTCGATCAGGGCGTGCTCGGGACCGCTGCCCGAGCGGGTCAGGAGCCGGACCGCGTGGCCCTGCTCGGCGAGCTGGAGGGCGACGGTGCTCCCGACGGGTCCTGCTCCGGTGACGGCGTGGATCTGGCGCATGGCTTCTCCTGACGGTGGGGACCTTGTCTCCGAGAGCGGTGCTCTCTGTCCTGAGGGTGGCATCCTCGGCGACATAGAGCAAGAGCGGTGCTCGCTTTTGTTGACGGTGCTCGCTCGTTCGGGCGAGGATGGCGTCATGAGCCCCACCCCCCGCGAGCGAGCGCGGGCGCAGACGATGGCCGAGATCCTGCGGATCGGGCGCGCGCACCTCGCGACCGAGGGTGCGGCCGCGCTGTCGCTGCGGGCGGTCGCCCGCGACCTCGGCGTGGTGTCGTCAGCGGTCTACCGGTACGTCGCGAGCCGCGACGACCTGCTCACGCTGCTCCTGGTCGACGGCTACGACTCCCTGGGCGACGCCGTCGACGCCGCGCTCGCCGCGGTGCCGGGGGACGCGCCTCCCGACGACTCCCGGCCGCGGTTCCTCGCGATGGGCCGGGCGGTCCGCACCTGGGCACGGGCCGAGCCCGCCACGTACGCGCTGCTGTACGGCGCGCCCGTCCCCGGGTACCGCGCGCCGCAGGACAGCACGACCGGTCCCGGCACCCGGGTTCCGCGGGCCCTGGTGGGCATCGCGGCCGACGCCCACGCCGCCGGGGTGCTCGCCGTGGTGCAGGACGACGAGCCGTCCCCCGGCCTGGCCGGTGGGCTCGAGGGCATCAGGGCCGAGTTCGGGGTCGACCTGCCTGACGCAGTGCTGGTCCGCGGCGTGCTGGCCTGGGCCGCGCTCTTCGGCCTGGTCAGCTTCGAGGTGTTCGGCCAGTACGGCCCGGACGGGCTGGGCGACCCCGAGGCGTTGTTCGAGCGGCACCTCGGGGTGCTGGCCGACGACCTCGGGCTGCCCTGACCCTCCCTGCGGCCGCTCAGGTGGCCAGGTGCGTCGCCAGGAGGCCCAAGGCCTCGAGGGTCTGGTCGTTCCAGTAGGCGCGCGTGTGCCGCCCCGGGGTGAACGAGGCGATCTCGGGTTCGTCGGGCAGCAGGTCGACGAGCTCGCGGGTGGGGGGCAGGAACGGGTCCTCGGTGCCGCACCAGAGGCCGACCGGTGTCCCTGCGAGGTCTCCGGCGGCCTCGGCGACGTCGTCCCCGCTCGCCAGCGCGGGGCTGAACGCCGCCACGGCCCGGAATCGTCCGGCCGTGGTCTGCGCCGCGCGGAGCGCGCCGTAGCCGCCCATCGACCAGCCCCAGAGCGCGGACCGGTCGGGGTCCAGGCCGTGGTCGAGGAGCCAGCGGGGCAGCTCGTCGAGGAGCATCGCCCGGGGGTCGTCGGAGCCGTCGCCCGCTGGCTCCCAGCGCAGCCGGCCGCCGTCGGCACCCGCGAGGGCGAACGGCGCCGCGCCGGCCTCGACCGCGGCGGTGAGGAACCGCGGCAGGCCGAAGGTCCGGTAGTCCGTGGGACGTCCCGTCGCACCGTGCAGGACCAGCACCACCGGGAGCCCGTCCTCGGTGTCGTACCCCGCCGGTCGGGCCACGAACAGGTCGACGTCGCGGCCGCGCGCCGACGACGCGCGCTGCTCCAGGACCACCAGGCCCTCCGCGGCGTCCGGGACGAAGGCCGGCGGTGGCGGGTCGAGCCGGCGGCGGACGGCGGGCAGCTGCCAGCCGGCGACGCCCGCCACGACGGCCAGGCCGGCGGCCGACCCCGCGCCGACGAGCAGCTGGCGCCGGGTCGGTGTCACAGCGCGCGCCGCAGCACGGTGAGCCTGCGCCCGACGGCCTGCGGGTCGGCGCCGGCCTCCAGGGCCTCTCCCACCAGGACCACCAGCTGGTCGCCGAGGGCGTGCGGCCGCAGCGACGGCGGCGTGCGGTGCTCGTCGCCGCGCAGGTCGGCGGCCTGGGTCGCCAGCAGGTCGAGCTCGGTCCGCACCAGGTCGGCGGGGACGGCTCCTCCCGGCCCCGGTCGGGTGACGCGTCCCGGCCCGAGGGCGCCCAGACGGTCGACGACCCGGCGCAGCTCGCGCGCCGGGTCGTCGTCGTCGGGGGTGGGGCCGATCACCGCTGGGTCAGTTGTTGCCGCGCAGGATGGAGATGAGGCGCAGCATCTCGATGTAGAGCCACACCAGCGTGACGACGAGGCCGTAGGCCGCGAGCCACGAGTACTGCTGCGGCAGGCCCTGCCGGACGCCGCGGTCGATGTAGTCGAAGTCGAGGATGAGGTTCAGCGAGGCCAGCGCGACACCCAGGACGCTGATGCCGAGGCCCAGCAGGCCCATGCCGTAGACGCTCGGGACGCCGAACGCGATGACCGCCACGAAGTGGATCATCGAGAAGGCCGCGTACCCGAGCGTGGCGATGATCAGGAAGCGGGTGAACTTCGGGGTCGCCCGGATCGCCTTGACCTTGTAGGCGACCAGCATCGCGACGAACGCGCCCAGCGTGGCCAGCACGGCCTGGATCACGATGCCGTCGTAGAACGACTCGAAGAAGAAGCTGATGGCCCCGATGAAGACGCCCTCGACCGCCGCGAACAGCATCATCAGCGCGGGCCGGATCGTCTTGCTGAACGCGATCACGAGCCCGATGCCGAGGCCGACCAGCATCGCCCCGATCCAGATCGGGAGCAGCAGGGCGGGGGGCGCGAGCAGCCAGGTGGCGGCGGCGGTGACGAGCAGGACGGCGAACAGCATGCCGGTGCGCACCACGACGTCGTCGTAGGTCATCCGGCCGGTCTGGGCGGGCGTGGCCGCCGGCTGCTGATACATCTGGTCCAGCTGCTGCGGGGAGTACGCGCCCTGGGGCGTGAACTGCCCGGGCTGGCCGAACGAGGCCTGCTGCGGGCGTCCCGAGAACTCCTGCCGGCGTGCGAACACCGGGTTCTTGCTCTGCACGGCTTCCTCCAGTCATGCGTGGCACGTCTCTCGTGCCTGCGGCGCGGTTTCCTGCACCTACTGGTGTCAATGCTGACAGGGTCGCAATAGTTCCGCGAGGTGCCCCTGGCGGGACTCGAACCCGCACTGAAGCGCTTTTAAGGCGCCTGCCTCTGCCGTTGGGCCACAGGGGCGTGCGAGCGAGCCTAGTGGTCGCAGGGGTCGCCGAGCCGTCGTGCGGTCGCCAGCACGTCGTCCAGCATCGCCTCGGTCAGCCGTCCGGTGAAGGTGTTCTGCTGGCTGACGTGGAAGCTGCCGACCAGGTGCACGGGGTCCTGACCCGGCCGGGCCAGGGTGACGACGACGCCGTGCCCGAACCGGGGACGCGGACGCGGGACCTCCCAGCCGCGACGCCGGGCCAGGTCGAGCGCGGCGCCCCACGCGAAGCCCCCGAGCGCGAGGACGACCCTGGTCGTGGGCAGCAGCTCGACCTCGCGGTCCAACCACGGCGCGCAGGTGTCGCGCTCGTCCGGCGTGGGCGCGTTCGCCGGTGGCGCGCAGCGGACGGCCGCCACGACCCGGGCACCAGCGAGCTCCAACCCGTCCCCGACGTGGGTGCTGGTGGGCTGGTTGGCGTAGCCGGACCGGTGCAGTGCCGCGAACAACCAGTCGCCGGACCGGTCGCCGGTGAAGACGCGTCCGGTCCGGTTGGCGCCGTGCGCGGCGGGAGCCAGGCCGAGCACCAGCAGGTGCGCCTCGGGGTCGCCGAAGCCAGGAGCCGGTCTGCCCCAGTAGGTCTCGTCGGCGTAGGACCGCCTCTTGGTGCGGGCGACCTCCTCGCGCCACGCCACCAGGCGCGGGCAGGCCCGGCACACCGAGACCCGGGTGTCGAGGACCTCGAGGTCGCGCGAGGTGCGGGCCCGGGCCACCACCTGGTCGGCGTCGCGGGCGACGGGGGGACGGGTCACGCCCGCCACGCTACGAACTCCCTTGACGCAGACGGCCACCGGGGGCGAGCGTCAGCGCGTGACGCTCCACGGCCACGGGCCTTGACCCATCGCTGACCACTCCACCGAGCGCAGCCTCGTGCGCCGGCTGTTGGCCTGGCAGGCCGTCGACGAGTTCATGCCGATCTTCCCGGTGTACGCGCTGCTGTTCGCCGACGCAGGACTCAGCACCGCCCAGATCTCGTCGCTGCTGGTGCTCTGGTCGGCCGTGGGGATCGTGCTCGAGATCCCCTCCGGTGCCTGGGCCGACACCGTGTCGCGCCGCGGCCTGCTGTGCGCCGCCGCGGTCGTCTACGCGTCCGCCTTCGCCTGCTGGGTGCTGTTCCCCTCGTTCGCCGGCTTCGCGGCCGGATTCGTGCTGTGGGGCCTGTCGGGTGCGCTGGCGTCCGGGACGTTCCAGGCGCTCGCGTACGACGAGCTGGCCGCCGTGGGCGCACGGCACCGCTACGCCCGGGTGATGGGGCTCGGCACCACGCTGTCGCTGGCGGGGATGGCGATCGCGACCCTGGCTGCGGCACCGCTGGTCGCGCTGGGCGGCTATCCGCTGGTCGGCTGGGTCAGCGTCGGCGTCTGCCTGGTGCAGCTCGGCATCGCGGCGTCGCTGCCCTCGGCGCCGCCGGTGATCTCCGCGGCCGAGGTCGAGGCGGGCGACGAGGACGACCCCGCCGACCTGGCGGAGCACGAGAAGGCCCCAGCCCTGGTGCGCGCCGGCGCCGGGCACGTCTGGCGCCGCTGGTGGCTCGCGCTGCGCACCGGCATGCGCGAGGCGACCGCCTCGCGGGTGGTGCGCGGGGCGGTGCTCGCCAGCGCCACCCTGCTCGGGCTGCTCGCCTTCGACGAGTACTTCGGGCTCCTGCTGGACGAGCAGGGCGCCTCGCTCGTCGCGATCCCGGTGCTGCTGTTCGTCGTCACCACGGGCCAGGCCCTCGGTGGCGCGGTCGCCGAGCGCGCCGCCGGCTGGAGCAGCCGGCGGATCGGCACCCTCGTCTCGCTCGCCGGCGTGCTGCTGGTGGTCGGGGCGCTGGCCGGTCACCCGGTCTGGGGCGTCGTGCCGCTCGCCGTCGGGTACGGCCTGCTGCAGACGACGATCGTGGTGAGCGACGTGCGGCTGCAGGACAGCATCCAGCACGGCGCACGTGCCACCGTCACCTCGGCCTCCAACGTGGTCGGCGAGCTGCTCGCCGTCGTGGTGTACCTCGGTTTCGCGCTGGGGTCGACCGAGGACCGGGTGGCTGTCCCGATCGCGGTGCTCGCCGGCGTGACCGTGCTGCTCGGAGTGGCCGTGGTGCGCTGGCTGCCCGCACCCTCCGCGACGGTCACGCCCTCGACCGACTAGGGGGTAGGCGCCGGTGTCACGGGCGGTGTCACCGGAGGCGGCGTCGTGGCCGCGGTCGGGGTCGGGGCGGTGGTCGGTGCCGAACTGGTCCCGGTCGTCGGTGTCGTCGAGCTGCTCGGGCTCGGGGTCGAGCCGCTGCTGCGCAGCGCCGTCGAGGGGTCGAGCAGCACGGCCGGCACCCGCAGCCGCGGCACCGTGGCGTCCTCGTAGGACCGGTACGGCGGCCGCAGGCCCGAGCCCGGGGCGCCGGTCTCGGTGTAGTAGGTGGCGTAGAAGTCCTCGGCGTCGACCGAGGCCGTCCCCATCGGGAAGACGTTCCAGGCCGGGTCGCCGTCGGCGGTCCAGTTCGGCACCTGAACCCGCAGCCGGCCCTCCTCGTACCCCTCGTCCCCCGGCATCTGGTCGGCCGAGACCGCGATCGGCTCGCCGTCCTGGTCGAGCAGGGTGACGCCCTGCAGCGGCTCGCCGTCCGGGCCGTAGGGGAAGACGTTCGTCACGGTGCGGCCGTCGGCGACCAGACCCGTCGTGGCGTAGCCCTGCTCGGCCATCGGGTCGCTCATGGAGGCCGCGGGGGGGTCGTCGACCCAGGCCAGGGTCGGCAGCAGCATCAGCACGGCGATGAGGTTGCCGACCAGGGTCGCGACCCGCACCGGTACGAGAGTCCGGCCGAGCCCGCGTCCCAGCGCGACGCTGCCGGCCACCAGGGCGAGCAGCAGGACCCAGGAGCCGAACGACCACGGCAGTGCCATGTTCCAGACCCCCGAGACCATGACGTCGACCAGCACCTGGAAGGCGACCCAGGCCCGGACCAGCCACCAGACGGGGCGCAGCTGGACGGCGACCGACTCGGCTGTCGGTCCCCACGGCTGGCGCCGCATCGTCGCCAGGTTCTCCTCCCAGCTCCGCCGCCACGCGACGGCGACGCCCTCCTTGGGCAGCGGGGCGGTCCGTGGGGCCAGGCCGGCGGCGGCGCGCAGCTCGGCTGCGTAGCCCCCGGGGTCACCGAGCCGCTCGGACAGCGGCACGGCAGACTCCGCGGCCTGGTCGAGCAGATCGGCCTCGAGGCCGCCGGTGAGCTCCTCGACGACGTCGGGCCCGAGGTCGTCGAGCTGGTGCCGCACGGCGGTGGCGTACGAGCTGGCCTCGTGCCAGGCCACGGGGTTGGTGGTGGGTAGGCTCATGGCCGGACCTCCGCGGGCTCGAGCAGCTGGGACATGATCTGGGAGAACGCTTTCCACGAGATCCGTTGCTCGTCGAGCATCGCCTGGCCCTGGCCGTTGATGCCGTAGTACTTGCGGTGCGGTCCCTCCTCGGAGGGCACCACGTAGCTCGTGAGCGCCCCGGCCGAGTAGAGCCGGCGCAGCGTCCCGTAGACCGAGGCGTCGCCGACCTCCTCCAGGCCCGCGGCGCGCAGCCGTCGCACGACGTCGTAGCCGTACCCGTCCTCGCGGGCGACGACCGCCAGCACCGCGACGTCCAGCACCCCCTTCAACAGCTGGGTCGTGTCCATCTGCTCCGCCTCTCCCACGCTCTGGTGCGCCGCACGCTACTACGCAGCCCACAGTACCGCGTCGCGCGACCCACCGAGCTTGCGGTCGGAGGGGGGCCTGCCGCTCAGTCGCAGAGGCCGAGCGCGATGCCGTCGAGGATGTCGTGCTCGCTGGTGACGACCTCGGTGACCCCTGACGCGGCGGCGACCCGGCGCACGACCCGGGCCCACACCAGCGCACCGGCGCCGATGACGTCGACCCGGCCGGGGTGCATGAAGCCGAGCGCGCCCCGCTCGGTGCGCGGCATCCGCAGCAGGTCCTCGCAGGTCTCGAGCACGGCGTCGACGGGAAGCGTGGCACCGTGGATCGCCGAGGGGTCGTAGCGCGGCAGCCGCAGCGCCTGCGCCGTGACGGTGGTGACCGAACCGGCCACACCGATCAGGGTGCGGGTGCGGGCGAGGTCGACCTCGCGCGCGGCGACCTCGATCGCGGCGTCGACGTCGTCGGTGGCGGCCGCGACCTCCGACGCCGTGGGGGGGTCGCCGTGCAGGTGCCGCTCGGTCATCCGCACGCACCCGACGTCCATCGAGAACGCCTGCGCCACTGCCGGGACACCGTCGACGACGTCGCCGAGGACGAGCTCGGTGGAGCCGCCGCCGAGGTCGACGACCAAGGACGGGCCGCTCCCCCGCAGGCCGGCGGTGGCGCCGCGGAAGGACAGGGCCGCCTCCTCCTGCCCGCTGATCACCTCGGGGGCGATGCCGAGGGCGGACCGCACGCCCGCGACGAAGTCGGCGGCGTTCTCGGCGTCGCGGCCGGCCGACGTGGCCACGAACCGCATGGACGTCACGCCCAGCCGCTCGCAGGTGGCGCCGTACCGCCGCGCCACGGCCAGGGTCCGCTCCATCGCCCCGTCGGCGATCCGGCCGGTGCGGTCGACCCCCTGGCCGAGCCGCACCACCTCCATCTCGCGGACGACGTCGGTGAGGACGCCGTCGTGCACGTCGGCGACGAGCAGCCGCAGCGAGTTGGTGCCGCAGTCGAACGCCGCCACGCGCTGCGAGCCGGCGCTCACACGCACCGCCCCCGGGCGCCCCAGTCGTCCAGCAGCGCCAGCGCCTCGTCTCCCAGCGGGTTGACGCCCGGCCCGGTCGCCAGCGCGTGGGCGACCAGCACGTGCAGGCACTTGACCCGGTCGGGCATGCCACCCGCCGACACCCCGTCGATCTCCGGGACGTCGCCCAGCTCGTCCCGGCGCGCGAGGTAGTCATCGTGCGCGGCACGGTAGGCGGCCGCGAGGTGGTCGTCGGTGCCGAGCCGCTCGGTCATATCGCGCATCACGCCCTGCGTCTCCAGCGTGCTCACAGCACCGGTCGAACGCGGGCAGGTGAGGTAGTAGGTGGTGGGGAACGGCGTGCCGTCGTCGAGCCGCGGCGCGGTCCGGACGACGTCGACCACGCCGCACGCGCAGCGGTGGGCGACGGTGTGCTCGCCGCGCAGCCGCCGACCCAGCTGCTCGGCGACGTCGTCGGAGTCGGCGGGACGCATCGGCTCCTCGACCCGGCGTCCCGGGTGGTGCACGGACGTCACGGTTGCTCGGTGACCTCGGGCGCGGGGGCCGGCGTGGTGGCCGGCGGTGGAGCGGGGGCGTCGCCGGGAGAAGCGTCCTGCGGGGCCTCGCCCGCCACCTGCACCGAGGTCCACAGCGCGCCGAACCAGGAGCCGGAGGCACTCGAGACCTTCTCTGCTGCGACGGCACTCGGATCGGTGCGGGCGTCGACGGTGGCCTCGTCGAGCACCACGTAACCGACCTCGCCCGGCATCACGTAGGTGAACCGCTGCCGTGCCTGGGCGATCACGAACGCAGGGTCGTCCCACCGGGCCAGCTCGGAGTCGAGGTCCCCGACCCGCTGCTCCCGATCGGTGACATCGGCCTCCAGCGCCGCGATCCGGCTCTGCTGGGCCACCAGGGCCCGGACGAAGGGCGACACGGCCGTGGCCACCACGAGGAGCAGCACGGCCATCACAGCGGCCCGGCGCGACAACCCGCGCGGTGGTGCGGCGACACGGGGAGGGCGTCCGGCCACCCGCGGGGTGCGGGCGGCCTCGCCCGGCCGCCGGCCGCGCGCCGACGCGCCGAAGGACCGGGGGGGCCTCGGGTGGGTCGGCCTGCGGCTCGCCACGACGGTCAGTCCTGGGCGGTGACGGCGATGAAGCGGGGGAACGCGCCGGCGCCGGCGTAGCGGGCGGCGTCGTCGAGCTCCTCCTCGATCCGCAGCAGCTGGTTGTACTTGGCCACCCGCTCGGAGCGGGCGGGGGCACCGGTCTTGATCTGGCCGCAGTCGGTGGCGACCGCGAGGTCGGCGATCGTGGTGTCCTCGGTCTCGCCGGACCGGTGGCTCATCATGCAGCTGTAGCCGTTGCGGTGGGCCAGGGCCACGGCGTCCAGGGTCTCGGTGAGCGTGCCGATCTGGTTCACCTTCACCAGCATCGAGTTCGCGGCGCCCTCGGTGATCCCCCGGGCCAGCCGGGTCGGGTTGGTGACGAACAGGTCGTCGCCGACGATCTGCACCCGGCCGCCGAGCTCGGCGGTGATCGCCCTCCAGCCGTCCCAGTCGTCCTCGGCCAGCGGGTCCTCGATGCTCACCATCGGGAAGGACGCCACCAGCTCTGCGTAGTACTCGTTCATCTCGGCGGCCGTGCGCTGCTGCCCCTCGAACGTGTAGAGGCCGTCGGAGTAGAACTCGGTGGCAGCGACGTCGAGCGCCAGCGCGACGTCGCTGCCGAGCGAGTAGCCCGCCTTGTCGACGGCGCGCGCGATCAGCTCCAGCGCCTCGCGGTTGCTCGGCACCGAAGGGGCGAAGCCGCCCTCGTCGCCCAGGCCGGTGGCCATCCCCTCGCCCTTGAGCACCGACTTGAGCGAGTGGTAGATCTCGGCGCCCCAGCGCAGCGCCTCCTTGAAGGTCGGCGCCCCGATGGGGGCCACCATGAACTCCTGGATGTCGACGCCGGAGTCGGCGTGCGCGCCGCCGTTGAGGATGTTCATCATCGGGACGGGCAGCACGTGCGCGTTGGGGCCGCCGAGGTAGCGGAACAGCGGGAGCCGCGACGACTCCGCGGCCGCCTTGGCCACCGCCAGAGAGACGCCGAGGATGGCGTTCGCGCCGAGCGAGCCCTTGTTGTCGGTGCCGTCCAGGTCGAGCATCTCCTGGTCGACCAGGCGCTGCTCGTGGGCGTCGAAGCCGACGAGCTTCGGGCCGATGGTGTCCAGGACCGCTTCGACGGCGTCCTGCACCCCCTTGCCGAGGTAGCGGGAGTCGTCGCCGTCGCGGCGCTCGACCGCCTCGAAGGCGCCGGTGGACGCGCCCGAGGGCACGGCGGCGCGCGAGATGGTGCCGTCGTCGAGGGCGACCTCGACCTCGACGGTGGGGTTTCCGCGCGAGTCGAGGATCTCGCGCGCTCCGACGGCCTCGATGATGGCCACGGTGGTCTCCTCAGGTGGTGGGCACTCGTCGTCACCGAGCCTAGACGCGCACCGGCCTCCCGGCGCTCAGGCGCTCCGGCATCCGGACACCTCGGCTCTCACCAGCGACTGACCGGCGCCGGGCTCGGCCGGCCCGTCCTCAGGGCTGCGGCCCCCAGCGTGCGACCGCGGTGCGGAAGAAGACCCCCGCCGCGGCCCGCGCCTGTGCGGGGTCCGCCGGCCCGTCCGGCAGGTCGTCCTCGCGCTCCAGCTCGGCGTCGACGAACGCCAGCACCACGGCCGGCACGTCGCCGGTCCCGAGCTCGCGGGTGGCGGCCTTGCGGACGACGGCCTGCGCGACCTCGGCGCGCAGGTCGGACGCGACCTCGACCTGCGCCATCAGGGTGGGCAGGTCCATGGGCGGCACGGTCGCGCCGGGGTGCTCGCGCAGCCAGCGCAGCGTGACCGCGGGACGCAGCGCGTAGAAGACCCTCTTCAGGGGGACGTCCCGCCCGTCGCCGAGCCCGTCGCGCTGCCCCCGTCCCACGTGGGCGTGGTGACGCCGCAGCATCGCGGGGTCGGCGGCCTCGTCGGCGAGGTCGAGGAAGGCCTGCCGGAACGCGGTGTCGACGTCGTAGGCGACGGGCGAGCGCAGCCACTCCAGCACCGTCGCGTTGCCGCGCACCAGCAGCTGGAGCGCCTTGCGCAGGTCCCAGCCACCGACGTCGAGGACGGCGTCCAGCGGCGTCTCGATCACGTCGCGCTGCAGCCACGGCGACAGGTAGTCGGCCTGCGGACGGACGTAGAGGAACCGGCAGTCGTAGTCGGAGTCGGGCGACGGGAAGCCCCAGGCCCGGCTGCCGCTCTCGACCGCGAGGGGCACGGCCACCGCGTGCTCGGCGACCACGGCCGCCAGCCGGGCGTCGACCTGCGCCACCACCTCCGGGTCCATCCCCGGGGCGACCGCCCGCTCACGCGGTGGCGGCGCACCTGCACCTCGCTCGGCCGCACGCGCCCGGACCTCGAACTGCCGCAACGCGTTCCGTGCCTCCTGCTCGGCCTCGAGCCCGTCCGCACGCGCCCTGGCCGTCACCCGCAGCAGCTCCTCGCCCGCGGACGGGCCGGCGGGGAGCCCGACCTCGATGCCGGCCCGCTGCACGCGCCCGATCAGCTTGTGCGCCCGGGCGAGCGACGGCAGCGCGAGCGGGACGCCGTCCAGGACGGAGGCGCGACCCTTCTCCTCGGCCTTGATCCGGTCCCAGCTGGCCTCGACGTGGGCGGCGGTCGGCGCCGACGGCCGGTCCTCGGGATCGGCGAAGACGTGCGGGTGCTGGCGACGCAGCTTGGCGACGATGCCGGCGGCGACGTCGTCGACGTCGAACGGGGCGTCGGGGTCGTCCTGCGCCACCCGGGCGTGGAAGACCACCTGCAGCAACAGGTCCCCGAGCTCCTCGACGAGGTGCGCGCGGTCGCCCAGCTCGACCGCCTCGACCAGCTCGTAGGCCTCCTCCAGCGCGTACGGCAGCAGCGACTCGTGGGTCTGCTCCGCGTCCCAGGGGCAGCCGCCGGGCGAGCGCAGCCGGTCCATCACCTCGACCAGCTCCAGGAGTGCAGCACCGACGGGGTCCCACGAGCCGAGCAGCACCTCGACGACCGGCGCCGCCTCACCGGCAGAGCTGCGCCGCAGCAGGTCTCGCGTGACGACCTCGCTGTCGGCGGGCGACAGCGGCCCGAGGAGGGCCAGCCGTCGCCCCTCGGCCGACCGTTGCAGCAGGGTGCCGACGTCGACGCCCGCCGGCGACCCGGCCGTGAGCGCGACGTCGGCGTGATCGAGCGACTGCCGCCACTGCTCGTCCAGCGCCGGGACCAGGACGACCTGCTCGGCGACGCGCAGGGCGTCCCAGGCCTGGGACGTGAGCACCCCTGCAGGAGAACGCTCGCCGACGGTCACCAGGACCAACGAACCCGGTCGCTCGCTCACGCGGACGCCTTCTTCGACGGGTCGTCGAGCAGGACGTCGAAGATCACCCGGCGGCACCAGTCGAGCAGTGCCGTGTCGCGCAGCGGCTGGCCACCGACACGGGAGGTGCGCGGTGCCGGAACAAGCACCGACCGGACCGCGCCCTTCACCGTCGAGCGCGGGTGCAGCCGCTGCAGCCGGGCCGCCTGCCAGTCCTTCAACTCGACCGGCGCGAACCGCACGAAGGTGCCCTGGGCCGAGACCTCGGCCACGCCCGCCGAGCGCGCGTAGACGCGGAACCGGGCCACGTGCACGAGGTTGTCGACCGCCTCGGGCAGGTCGCCGTAGCGGTCCTGCAGCTCGCGCACGACCTCGTCGACTGCCTCCTCGGTATCGGCGGCCGCGAGCTTGCGGTACGCCTCCAGCCGCAGCCGCTCGTGCGGCACGTAGTCGTGCGGCAGGTGCGCGTCGATCGGCAGCTCGATCTTCATCTCGGGCAGCGGCTCGGCGCGGTCGCCACGGAACTCGGCCACCGCGTCACCGACCATCCGGACGTAGAGGTCGAAGCCGACCCCGGCGATGTGCCCGGACTGCTCGCCCCCCAGCAGGTTCCCCGCGCCGCGGATCTCGAGGTCCTTCATCGCGACCTGCATCCCGGCACCGAGGTCGGTGTGCGAGGCGATGGTGGCGAGCCGGTCGTGGGCGACGTCGCCGAGCGGCTTGTCCGGCGGGTACAGGAAGTAGGCGTAGGCCCGCTCGCGACCACGCCCGACGCGCCCGCGCAGCTGGTGCAGCTGGGACAGGCCGAGCCGGTCGGCACGCTCGAGGATCAGGGTGTTCGCGTTCGAGATGTCCAGGCCCGTCTCGACGATCGTGGTGCAGACCAGGACGTCGAACCGCTTCTCCCAGAAGTCGACGATGACCTGCTCGAGCTGGTGCTCGCCCATCTTCCCGTGCGCGACCGCGACCCTGGCCTCGGGCACCAGGTCGCGGATCCTGGAGGCGGTGCGGTCGATGGTGTCGACCTTGTTGTGCACGTAGAAGACCTGGCCCTCGCGCAGCAGCTCGCGGCGGATCGCGGCCGAGACCTGCTTCTCCTCGTAGCCCCCGACGAAGGTCAGCACCGGGTGCCGCTCCTCGGGGGGCGTGGCGAGCGTGGACATCTCGCGGATGCCGGTGACGGCCATCTCGAGCGTGCGCGGGATCGGCGTGGCACTCATCGCGAGCACGTCGACGTTGGTGCGCATCTGCTTGAGCGTCTCCTTGTGCTCGACGCCGAAGCGCTGCTCCTCGTCGACCACCACCAGACCGAGGTCCTTGAACCGCACGGTCGACGACAGCAGCCGGTGGGTGCCGATGACGACGTCGACCGAGCCGTCGGCCAGGCCCTCGATCGCGGCCGTGGCCTCGACGTCGCTCTGGAACCTCGAGAGCCCCTTGACCGTCACCGGGAACGCGCCGAACCGCTCGGCGAAGGTCTCCAGGTGCTGCTGAACGAGCAGCGTGGTGGGCACCAGCACCGCGACCTGCTTGCCGTCCTGCACCGCCTTGAACGCCGCGCGCACCGCGATCTCGGTCTTGCCGTAGCCGACGTCGCCGCAGACCAGCCGGTCCATCGGGACCGTCTTCTCCATGTCGGCCTTGACCTCGTCGATCGTGGCGAGCTGGTCCGGCGTCTCCACGTAGACGAAGGCGTCCTCGAGCTCGCGCTGCCACGGGGTGTCGGGCGAGAAGGCGTGCCCCTGCGTGGCCATCCGGGCCGAGTACAGCCGGATCAGCTCGCCGGCGATCTGTCGGACGTGCTTGCGGGCCCGCGACTTGGTCCGCGACCAGTCCGAGCCACCCATCCTGTTCAGGGTGGGGGCCTCGCCGCCCACGTAGCGCGTCACCTGGTCGAGGGCGTCGGAGGGCACGTAGAGCCGGTCGCCCGGCTGGCCCTTCTTGCCCGGCGCGTACTCGATCACGAGGTACTCGCGGGTGGCGCGCTCGCGTCCGGAGCCCACGGTGCGCTGCATCATCTCGACGAACCTGCCGACCCCGTGCTGCTCGTGCACGACGTGGTCGCCGGGTCGCAGCTGGAGCGGGTCGACCTGGTTGCGTCGGCGGCTGGGCATCCGCCGCATGTCCTTGGTGGACGCCGCGCCGGTGCGGCCGAGCAGGTCGGCCTCGGTGAGCATCGCCAGCCTCAGCCCCTCGGCGACGAAGCCCGCGTCGGCCGGTGCCGTCGTGACCAGGACGACCGAGGGCTCGGGCACGTCCGGGACGTCGTCGACCAGCCGGGCGGCGATGTCGGCCTCCGCGAGCATCTCGGTGATCCGCTGCGCCGGCCCGTGGCCGGGCGTCGTCACGACCACGCGCCAGCCGTCACGCACCAGGCCGCGCAGGTCGTCGAGCGCCGCCGGGACGTCGCCCGCGTAGCCGTGCACCTCGCGCGCGCCGACCACGACCTGGTCGTGAGGTTCGTCGTCGCCCTCGTCGCGGGGCACCTCGAGCCCGGTGTCGGCGACGAACGGCGAGACCGACCACCAGGCCAGGTGCGAGGCCAGCGCGTCGGCCCGCACCTGGGCCAGGGTGTGGAAGGACGCCTCGGACAGGTCGACCGGGGTCCGGTTGCCCGAGGCCGCGTTCGCCCAGGCCGCGGCCAGGAACTCCTCGGTGGTCTGCACCAGGTCGTGCGCCCGCGCCCGCACCCGCGCCGGGTCGACCACGAGCACCATCGACCCCTCCGGCAGCAGGTCGGTGATCGGCTGCATGCCGTCGACGAGCGCGGGGGCGAGCGACTCCATCCCCTCGACCGCGATGCCGGCCGCGATCTTGTCGAGCATCTCGGCGGCCCCGGGCAGCCGCTCCCGGAGCGCGAGGGCGCGGGCGCGGACCGGCTCGGTGAGGAGCACCTCCCGGCACGGCGGTGCCCAGACCCCCTCGGGGACGACCTCCAGCGAGCGCTGGTCGGCCACCGCGAAGGAGCGGACCTCCTCGACCTGGTCGCCGAAGAACTCGACCCGCAGCGGGTGGTCGATCGTGGGCGGGAAGACGTCGAGGATCCCGCCGCGGACGGCGAACTCTCCCCGACGCTCGACCATGTCGGTGCGGCTGTAGGCGGCGTCGACGAGGGCCTCGACCACGGCGTCGAGGTCGTGCTCCTCCCCGGCCCGCAGGCTCACCGGGACCAGGTCGCCCAGACCGGCCACGACCGGCTGCATGACGGCGCGCACCGGTGCCACCACGACCGACACCCGACCGGTGGCGGGGTCGTCGTCCGGGCCGCCCGGGTGGGCCAGCCGGCGCAGCACCGCCAGCCGGCGCGCGACGGTGTCGCTGCGGGGGGACAGCCGCTCGTGCGGCAGGGTCTCCCAGGCGGGCAGCTCGACCACCGCGTGCGGCGGCAGGTAGCAGCGGAGGTCGTTCGCGAGGTCCTCGGCGGCACGGCCCGTGGGGGTGACGGCGAGCACCGTGGACGACGCGCCCAGGGCCTGGGCCAGCACGGCCAGCAGCGCGGGACGCACGCCCGCAGGAGCGGCGAGCTCGATGACGGGGGCGCCGCCGAGCAGGGGCAGGGCACGAGCCAGCCCCGGGTCGGGCCGCAGGGCTGCGGCCAGTCCGGTCAGAGACATGGGGTGGTTCTCCAGAACAACGAAGGGGTCCCCGGTGGGGCGATCACCAGCCTACGTGGCGAGCCGCCGGCGCCCGCACACCCGTCGGGCGCCCCGGCACCGCTCGCACACAGCCACCGGATCCGCACTCAGGCTCGGACCTGTGTGCGGCCCCCCAGCGGTGTGTGGCAGCGTCTGGGCGTGGACTGCGGCTACTACCAGGCGGGTGCGTGCCGCTCGTGCTCGTGGCTGCCCACGCCGTACGCGGCTCAGGTGGCGGCCAAGGACGACCACGTCCGCGGGCTGCTGGTCGACCACCCCGCCGTCGCGTGGCTCCCGCCGGTGACCGGGCCGGAGCAGGGCTTCCGCAACAAGGCGAAGATGGTCGTGGCCGGGACGGTCGACACCCCCACCCTCGGCATCCTGGACGGCGGCGGGCTCGGCACCGACCTGCGCGGGTGCGGCCTGCACGAACCCGTCCTGCACGACGCCCTGCCCGTCCTGGCCGAGCTCGTGACCCGCGCCCGGCTCACGCCCTACGACGTGCCGACCCGGTCCGGCGAGCTCAAGCACGTCGTGAGCACGGTGTCCCCGGACGGCGAGTTGATGGTCCGGTTCGTGCTGCGCTCCACCGAGGCGCTGCCGCGGCTGCGCAAGCACCTGCCGTGGCTCCAGGACCGGCTCCCGCACCTGCGCGTGGTCTCCGCCGACCTCCAGCCGCGGCACGCTGCCGTGCTCGACGGCGAGCAGGAGGAGGTGCTGCTCGGCAGCACGCTCCCGGTGCGCGTCAACGGGCTGACCCTGCGGCTGCGTCCGTCCGGGTTCTTCCAGACCGACACGACCGTGGCCGCCGCCCTGTACCGCGAGGCGGTGTCGTGGGCCGGAGAGGTGGCCTGGCGCTCGGCGTGGGACCTCTACTGCGGGGCGGGCGGTTTCGCCCTCCACCTGGCGCGCACCGGCCGACAGGTCACCGGGGTCGAGGTCAGCGAGGAGGCCGTCCGGGCGGCCCGGGAGAGCGCGGCCGACGCCGACCTCCCCGCGCGCTTCGAGACCGGCGACGCCACCGGGTGGGTCGGCGGGCGCGACGACGTGCCGGACCTCGTCGTGGTCAACCCGCCGCGGCGCGGCACGGGCGAGCGGCTGGCGGCCCTGCTCGAGGCGTCCACCGCCCGGCACCTGCTCTACTCCAGCTGCAACCCGGTGACGCTGGCCCGCGACCTGGCCGCGATGCCGTCGCTGCGGCCGGTGCGCGCCCGCGTCTTCGACATGTTCCCGCACACCCCGCACCAGGAGGTGCTGGTGCTCTGCACCCGAGGGTGACGAGCGCCGGGTCGTCGTGGCCCGTTCGTGTGACGGGTCTCGTCCGAATCGCCACTTCTGGCCGTCGACCGGGGTGAATCGACCCCAACTGGGTGCGCGTCGACCGCGCTGCTGGTTACGGTGCGTGATCGGACCGGTCAGCACGAGGTGGGGAGACGCCATGCACGAGCGCAGGACGAGCCGAGCAGCCACCACCGGAGGACGCCGGTCACGACTGGCCCTGGTCGTCGGCGTGGTCGCGGCGGTGCTGGCGACCGCGGCGGCTCCCGCCAGCGCGGTCAACGTCGACCACGGGTCGCGGGTGGTCAGCAACGACCCGGCCAACTGGACGCCGCAGGTCATGAACGGCTCCGTCAAGGGCATCACCCAGATCGGTAACCGGTTGGTGGCCGTCGGCAACTTCACCACCGTGCGGCAGACGCTGACCAGCCCCGACATCACGCGCAACGGCGTGTTCGCCTTCAATGCCACCACCGGGGTGATCGACCCGAGCTTCAACCCCAACCTCGGGAACGGCAGCGCGAACTCGGTCGACACCGACGGCACGTACGTCTACGTCGGTGGCTCGTTCGGCAGCGTCGGGGGCTCCACGGCCACGCGTCGCGTGGCCCGCCTGACGGCCGGGGGCCAGCTCGTTGCCGGCCTGGACGTGCCGAACTCAGGTGTCAACGAGGTGGTCGTCCGCGGCTCCCGGCTGTTCATCGGCGGTAGCTTCACCAGCGTCTCGGGCACCCCCCGCGCCGGCCTCGCCGCCCTCGACACCACGACCGGGGACGTCCTCTCGGACGTGGCGGTGCCGTTCGAAGGCACCTACAACGGCGGCGGCACGTCGATCACCCGGATGGACCTGGACCCCGCCGGCACCCGGCTGGTCGCGGTGGGCAACTTCGTCACCGTGGGCGGCCAGCCGCGCGAGCAGATCGCCATGCTGGACACACCTGTCGGGGCGGCGGCCACGGTGTCGTCGTGGGCCACCGACCGGTTCTCGCAGGACCGGAACAACTGCGCCTCGGTCTTCAACACGTTCATGCGCGACATCGACTTCTCGCCCGACGGCACCTACTTCGCCGTCAACACCACCGGCGCCTTCGCAGGCGGGGCCAGCAGCGGCACCCTGTGCGACACCACCACCCGCTGGGAGATGTCCACGGGTGCGGGCCAGCAGCCCACCTGGGTCGACTACAGCGGCGGCGACACCCTCTACGGCATCGCGATCGCGGGCGACGTGGTCTACATCGGTGGGCACATGCGCTGGATGAACAACGCGTTCCAGGGCGACCAGGCCGGGCCCGGCGCCGTCCCCCGCGACGGCATCGCCGCGCTGGACGCCCTCAACGGGCTGCCGCTGTCCTGGAACCCGGGCCGGGCCCGCGGTGTCGGGGCCGAGGCCCTCTACACGACGTCGCAGGGCCTGTGGGTCGGTAGCGACACCAACCT
>JBBQSN010000022.1:0-26418 GCA_038213835.1 Actinomycetales bacterium | reverse complement strand
TGGACTCCGGTACCCCGGTGGGGACGGTCACGGCCGCCGGTCGGCCGCTCGACCCGCACGACCGCTCGCCCGTGGGCTGGGCGCTGCGGCACGGGCTCGTCGTGCCGGTCGACGACGACCGCGTCGTGCTCCCGCGCGAGGTGGCCGTCGCGCTGCGTGGTGGACGCGTGCACCCTGCTCTGGCGGACCCGCCGACACCACGGGTCACGGCCGTCGACCTGCGCCGCGCCGACCAGGTCTGCGCCATAGCAGCGGCGGAGGTGGTCCGGCTGGTCGCGGAGCTGATCGGGCTCTGGGGTGCCCGGCCACCGGGAGCGCTGCGGTCGGGGGGTCTGTCGGTGCGCGACCTGCGCCGGGTGGCCGTCGACCTCGAGGTCGACGAGCGCACCGCCGCCCGGGTCGTCGAGCTGGCCGGCGCGGCCGGGCTGGTCTGCGAGGACGCCGCGGTCGACGAGCCGGTCATCGCGCCGTCCACGGCCGCCGACGAGTGGGAGGAGCTCAGCACGGGGGAGCGCTGGGTCCGGCTCATTCACGGGTGGTTCGCCGGCCCGGGCGCGGCCGGCGCGGTCGGCACCCGGGACGAGCGCGGCACGCCGCGGGCGGCGCTGTCGCCCGCCGTGGCCCGGCCCGGGGAGAGCGCGCTGCGACGGCGCTCCCTGGACGTCCTGGCCGGCCTCGACGCCTGGAGCACCTCGGACGAGGCCTCCGTCCGCGAGAGCCTGCGCTGGCACGCACCGCGCGGTCCCGTGGCGACCCACGGCGACGCGCTGGCAGGCGTCCTGGCCGAGGCGGCCTGGCTCGGCGCCACCGGGCTCGGTGCGGTGGTGACGCCGACCCGGCTGCTGCTGGAGGGCCGCGACGACGCCGCCGCCGACGCGCTCGACGACGCCCTGCCGCCCGCGGTCGACCACGTGCTGCTGCAGGCCGACCTCACTGCGGTGGCGCCCGGGCCGCTGGTTGCTGACGCGCACCACGATCTCGCGCTCGTGGCCGACGTCGAGTCACGCGGCGGCGCGACCGTGTTCCGGTTCTCGTCAGGCTCGGTGCGCCGCGCGCTGGACGCCGGGCTCGACGCCGCGTCGCTGCTGACCCGGCTGGCCGAGCTGTCGACCACTCCGGTGCCGCAACCGCTGGAGTACCTCGTGCGAGACACCGCCCGTCGGCACGGACGGCTACGGGTCGGGGTCGCGGGCTCCTACCTGCGTTCGGACGACGAATCCGTGCTCGCCGAGCTGGTCGCCGACCCCGCCGCGCGGTCGCTGCGGCTGCGCCGGCTCGCGCCCACGGTGCTGGTGAGCCCGCTCGACCCCGGGACCGTCCTGGACGCCCTGCGCCGGATGGGCCTGGCGCCGGCGGCCGAGGGCGCCGACGGCGCGATCGTCGTCCCGGGCCGGCGCCCGCCCCGGCGGGCCGTGCCGAAGGCGCACCGCGCGCTGGTGACGGTGCCCGAGGTCGACGCGGAACGGGCCACCATGGTGGTGCGGGCGCTGCGGGCGTCCGAGCAGGCCATGCGGGTCGCGCCCGGGCCCGCCGACAGCCGCCCCCCCGTCCCCGTGCTCGACCCCGCGGCCTCGCTGCACCTGCTCCGCGCCGCGGCGTCGGCCCGCCGCCAGGTCTGGGTGGCCACCAGCGACCCCGCCGGCCTGGTCAGCTCGCGTCTGGTCGAGCCGCTGTCGGTCGACTCCGGACGGATCACCGTCCTGGACGTCGGCTGGGGCGGCCTGCGCACCCTCTCCGTGCACCGGCTCACCGGCGTGCTGGACGGCGGGCCCGGCGGCGAGAGCGCCGCGTGAGCGTGCGAGAGCCGGCGAAGCAGCCGCCGCCATCCCGAAGAGCTTCCGGGCGTGACCACTAGCGTGGTGCGGTGACCGACGGCCCCCTCATCGTCCAGAGCGACAAGACGCTGCTGCTGGAGGTCGACCACACCCTCGCCGCCGCCTGCCGCCGCGCGATCGCCCCCTTCGCCGAGCTCGAGCGCGCCCCCGAGCACGTGCACACCTACCGGCTGACCCCCCTGGGGCTGTGGAACGCGCGCGCTGCGGGTCACGACGCGGAGCAGGTCGTCGACGTCCTGATGGAGTACTCGCGGTACCCGGTGCCGCACGCCCTGCTCGTCGACGTCGCCGAGACGATGGCCCGGTACGGCCGGCTCGAGCTGGTGACGAACCCGGAGCACGGCCTGGTGCTGCATGCGTTCGACGTCCCGGTGCTCGAGGAGGTGCTGCGCAGCAAGAAGGTCGCGCCACTGGTCGGCACCCGGGTGGGCCAGGACACCGTCGTGGTGCACCCGAGCGAGCGCGGCCAGCTCAAGCAGGTGCTGCTCAAGCTCGGCTGGCCCGCCGAGGACCATGCCGGCTACGTCGACGGCGAGGCCCACCCCATCGCCCTGGCCGAGGACGGCTGGGCGATGCGGCCGTACCAGCGCGAGGCCGTGGAGAACTTCTGGCACGGCGGCTCCGGCGTCGTCGTGCTGCCCTGCGGGGCGGGCAAGACGATCGTCGGCGCCGCCGCGATGGCCGAGGCGTCCAGCACCACGCTGATCCTGGTGACCAACACGGTGGCCGCCCGGCAGTGGAAGGACGAGCTGGTGCGGCGCACCAGCCTCACCGAGGACGAGATCGGCGAGTACTCCGGCACCCGCAAGGAGATCCGGCCGGTCACGATCGCGACCTACCAGGTGCTCACCACGCGTCGCAAGGGCGTCTACACCCACCTCGAGCTGCTCGACGCCCGCGACTGGGGTCTGGTCGTGTACGACGAGGTGCACCTGCTCCCCGCGCCGATCTTCCGGATGACCGCCGACCTGCAGGCCCGGCGCCGGCTCGGGCTCACCGCCACCCTCGTGCGCGAGGACGGCCGAGAGGGCGAGGTGTTCTCGCTGATCGGGCCGAAGCGCTACGACGCGCCCTGGAAGGACATCGAGAACCAGGGGTACATCGCGCCCGCCGACTGCGTCGAGGTACGGGTCACGCTCCCCGAGCGCGAGCGGCTGCTGTACGCCACCGCCGAGCCGCAGGACCGGTACCGGCTGTGCGCGACCTCGCCGCAGAAGACGGCGGTCGTGCAGCGGCTGCTCGAACGGCACGCGGGAGAGCAGATCCTGGTCATCGGCCAGTACCTCGACCAGCTGGACGACCTGGCCGTACGGCTCGACGCCCCGGTGATCAAGGGCGAGACACCCGTAGCGCAACGGCAGCGCCTGTTCGAGGCCTTCCGAACGGGTGAGGTGAGCACCCTGGTGGTGAGCAAGGTCGCCAACTTCTCCATCGACCTCCCGGAGGCCTCCGTGGCCGTCCAGGTGAGCGGTTCCTTCGGTTCTCGGCAGGAGGAGGCACAGCGGCTGGGGCGGCTTCTGCGCCCCAAGAAGGACGGGCGCGGAGCGCGTTTCTACACCGTGGTGGCGCGAGACACCCTTGATGCCGAGTTCGCGGCGCATCGACAGCGTTTCCTGGCGGAGCAGGGTTATGCGTACCGGATCATCGACGCGGATGATCCCGCTCTGGGTGAATAGTCGGGTCAATGTCGCTCGCCCGGACGAAGGATGGTGCATCGGTAGGGCTCCAGGGGCGTCCAGGCGCTGCCACACTGTGATCACCCATACAGGCACATTGTGATCACCCAGATGGGCCCCTCACCCCCTCGGAGGAACCCCGATGTCCCCTCTTCTCGCCCGCGTCCGCACCCTCGTCGTCGCCACCTCCGCCCTGGCCCTCGCCAGCGGCGCCGTGCTTGCCGGAGCCTCCCTCTCGGGAGCCTCCCTGTCCGGCGCGTCCCTGTCCGGCGTCGACGTCGCCGGCGCGTCCCTGTCCGACGCTTCCCTGTCCGGCGCGTCCCTGTCGGGCGCCTCCTTGTCCGGCGCCTCGCTGTCGGGGGCCTCGCTGAGCGGCGCCTCGCTGTCGGGGGCCTCGCCGTCCGGCGCCTCGCCGTCCGGCGCCTCGCTGTCGGGGGCCTCGCTGTCCGGCGCTTCTCTGTCGGGCGCTTCTCTGTCCGGTGCCTCGCTGTCCGGTGCTTCTCTGTCGGGCGCTTCTCTGTCGGGCGCTTCTCTGTCGGGTGCGTCCCTGTCGGGCGCTTCTCTGTCGGGCGCGTCCCTGTCCGGCGCATCGCTGTCCGGTGCGTCCCTGTCCGGTGCCTCGCTGTCGGGCGCATCGCTGTCCGGTGCCTCCCTGTCGGGGGCGTCCCTGTCCGGGGCGTCGCTGAGCTGACATCGCCCCACCCGGGGCGCATGAGGCTCCTGGGACAACCGCCCCTGTGACGTGTGGGCCGAACGGGGAGAGTTCCCCGCACAAGGCTCTCCTGAGCCTGCGTGTGCCCCACACTCGGGTCGTGCCCGGCACAGCGGCTACGGCCCTGTCGCGCGGACAGTGGCACCTCGTCGCCCTGTCCGCGTTCCTTGCTGTCGCAGGGGGCCTGGCCGCCAACTACGCCGAGCCCACTGAACAGCGTCCGCTGCTGCCGCTGATGTTCGTCGTGGTCACGGTGATGTTCGCCGTCACCGAGTCGGCCAAGTTCCACGTCGAGGTGCGTCAGCAGGCGCTGTCGGTGTCGCTGAGCGACCTGCCGCTGGTGATCGGCCTGTTCACGATGCCGCTCGAGTGGCTGCTCGTGGCCCGCCTGATGAGCGCGGGCGTGGTGCTCTACGTGCGCCAGCAGCCGGCCGACAAGACCTTCTTCAACCTCTCGCTCTACACGGTCGAGATCGGCGTCGCCTACCTGCTGCACGGCATCTTGGTCTCGCTGTGGGGGCCTGACCCGTCGTTCTGGGTCCTGGCCGTGGCCATCGTCCTGGTGGTCGACCTCGTGGGCGTCTCGTCGGTGATCGCCGCGATCACCGTGCTGCAGCGGCGTCCCGGCCTCGGCGACGCCGCCGCGATGGCCGCCTCGGTGCTGCTGTCCGGCCTGCTCAGCGCCACCATCGCCGCGCTCGCCCTCATCGCCCTGGAGCAGGGACCGGAGGGGCTGCTGCTGCTCGGGGTCGTCTCGGGCGCCGTCGTGCTCAGCTTCCGTGCCTACGCCAAGCTGGTCCGTCAGCACGCCGACCTCGGCGAGGTACTGCGGGCCGCCCGCACGATGGGGCAGGCGCAGAGCCAGGACCTCCTGGTCGACACCCTCACCACGGAGGCGGCCGGCCTGGTGAGCGCCAGCGGCGCCGAGATCTGGCACGTCGGCGACCCCGGCACGATCGACCTGCTCCCGCCCGCGGGGGTGCGTCCGTGCGTGGTGCACAGTGGCACCCGCGACCCCGACGAGCGGGCCTGGCTCACCGCGCGCGGCTGGCGCGACGCCATCGTGCTGCCGCTCGAGGTCGACGACCGCAAGGCCGCGCTCCTGGTGGCGCACGACCGGCAGGGCTCGTCGCTGTCCACCTTCTCGGTCGGCGACCTCGACCTGCTGCAGACCCTGGCCACGCACGCCGCGGTCGTCTGGCAGAACAACGACCTGGTGGCGCGGCTGCGGCACGACTCGCACCACGACGACCTCACCCAGCTGCCGAACCGGCTGGCGTTCAGCGTGGCCCTGACCCGCCTCCTCACCGGTCTGGAGGCCTCCGACGACGACTGCGTCGCCGCGGTCGCGCTGCTCGACCTCGACCGGTTCAAGGAGATCAACGACACCCTCGGACACCCGGTCGGCGACATCCTGCTCGTCCAGGTGGCCCGCAGGCTGAGCGAGATCACTCCGGCGGACTGCGTCGTGGCCCGCCTCGGCGGCGACGAGTTCGCCGTGCTGCTGCCCGCCGTGCGCGGGCGCGAGGAGGTCGAGCGGATGGCCGAGTCGATCTCGACCTCGTTGGTCGTCCCGTTCGACCTCAACGGCACCTTCGTCGACGTCTCCGCCTCCCTCGGCCTGGCCGGCATCTTCTCGGCCGGCAGCGACGCCGCGACCCTGCTGCGTCACGCCGACGTCGCGATGTACGAGGCCAAGCGCTCGATGTCGGGCTACTCCTGGTACGAGCCGCAGCACGACCGCACCAGCCTGGACCGGCTCACCCTCGTCGGCGACCTGCGTCGGGCCATCGACGAGGAGCAGATCAGCGTCGACTTCCAGCCCCAGCTGCGGCTGCGCGACGGCAGGATCGCCGGCTTCGAGGCCCTGGCACGCTGGAACCACCCCGAGCGCGGTCCCATCCCGCCGGCCGAGTTCGTGCCGCTCGCCGACCACACCGGCCAGGTCGGCGTGCTCACCGTGCTCGCCCTGCGCAAGGCCCTCGAGCAGTGCGCGCGCTGGTCCGGCGCCCACCAGACCTTCGCCGTCTCGGTGAACCTGCCCACCCGGCTGCTGCTGGAGCCCGGTCTGCCCGACCAGGTCGAGCGGCTCCTCGCGGACGCCGGCATCCCCCCCGAGCGGCTGACCCTCGAGCTCACCGAGGACTCGGTCATGAACTACCAGGTCGA
Source organism: Actinomycetales bacterium (assembly GCA_038213835.1). Taxonomy (GTDB): domain Bacteria; phylum Actinomycetota; class Actinomycetes; order Actinomycetales; family CAWJMD01; genus JBBQSN01. The sequence goes on along the minus strand of JBBQSN010000022.1, from coordinate 20,026 downwards.
GTCGCTGCGCCCCATGCACGCGCTGCGCGACAAGGGCGTACGGCTCTCGGTCGACGACTTCGGTACCGGCTACTCCTCGTTGGCGTACCTGCGGCACCTGCCGATCCACGAGGTCAAGATCGACAAGTCCTTCATCATCGGGATGGGCGCCGACCCCGGCGCCGGCAAGATCGTCAGCTCGATCATCGACCTGTCCCACGACCTCGGCCTGGAGGTCGTCGCCGAGGGGGTCGAGGACCACGCCACGCTGCGCGCACTCACCGAGGCGGGCTGCGACATCGTCCAGGGCTACCTGCTGGGCCGCCCGATGCCGTCGGCCCAGGTCGCCACCTGGCTGGCGTCCCGCCTGCGCGCCTGACCCTCCAGCAGACGTCCAGGGATCTCCCAGGTTCAGGGTCCACGATGGCCGCCATGAAGCAGTCCCCGCCCGAGGCGCGCCTGCTCGTCGTCGACGACGAGCCCAACATCCGCGAGCAGCTCACGACCACGCTGCGCGTCGCCGGGTTCGAGGTGCACACCGCCCCGGACGGCGAGCAGGCGCTCGCCGTCGCCGAGAAGGTCCGCCCCGACCTGCTCGTGCTGGACGTGATGATGCCCGGCCTGGACGGCTTCGCGGTGACCCGGCGGCTGCGCGAGCGCGGTCGCGACACCCCCGTGCTGTTCCTCACCGCCAAGGACGACGTCGCCGACCGGGTCACCGGCCTGACCGTCGGCGGGGACGACTACGTCACCAAGCCGTTCAGCCTCGAGGAGGTCGTGGCGCGGATCCGGGCTATCCTGCGCCGCACCGGCGCCGGGGCCGAGGCCGCCGAGGGGCGACTGGTGTTCCACGACCTGGAGCTGGACGAGGACTCGCGCGAGGTGCGCCGCGCCGGCACCGACATCGACCTGTCGCCCACCGAGTTCAAGCTGCTGCGCTACCTGATGCTGAACCCGAACCGGGTGCTGTCCAAGCCGCAGATCCTGGACCACGTCTGGAACTACGACTTCAACGGCGAGGCCGGCATCGTCGAGTCGTACATCTCCTACCTGCGCCGCAAGATCGACAGCCCGCCGGAGGGTGTCACCGCCATCGGGTGGCCGCCGCTGATCCACACCCGGCGCGGCGTCGGGTACGTCCTCAAGCTGCCCCGAGAGAGCGCGTGAGCGCGGCCCAGCCGACGACCCAGCCCGCCCCCGCACCACGGCACCGACCGGGAGCGACGCTGTCCCTGCGCGCTCGGCTGCTGGCACTGGTCGCCGCGCTGCTGACCCTGGCGCTGGTCGCCGTGGGCGTCCTCACCGTCACCAACCTGCGCGGCCAGCTGATCGAGCAGGTCGATGCCCAGCTCGGGTCGGTGGCGCAGGAGCGACGCGCCCTGAACGAGCTCGTGACCGACCTCCAGTCCGGGGGGTCCCGCCCGTTCGGCGACGACCCGTTGCCCAGCCGCTACGTCGTCGAGGTCTTCTTCGACGACACCACCCTGGAGGACAGCGGGCCGCTGTACGACGGCGCCGGCGAGTCCCTCCCGGAGCTGCCGGCCCTGCGCCGCGAGCAGGCCGAGGCGACCCAGGGGGCGTTCCGGACGGTCAGCGGCTCCGACGGCACGTCCTGGCGGATGGTCGCCGTCCCGGTCGTCATCGCGGTCGCGGGCCAGGAGCAGCCCGGTGCCGCGGTCGTCGCGCTCCCGCTGGACGACGTCCAGGAGACGCTGCGGGCCACCGGCCTCCGGTTCGCGCTGCTCGGCGCCGGCCTCATCCTGCTGCTCGTCCTCACCGGGTGGTTCGCGATCGGACGGGCGTTCCGGCCGTTGCGCGAGGTCGAGTCGGTCGCGACCGCCTTCGGCGACGGTGACACCTCGCGCCGGGTCGACGTCCGCGTGGCCGGCACCGAGGTCGGCCGGCTCGGGGGCGCGGTCAACGCCATGCTGGACCGGATCGAGACCACGCTCGCGGCCCGCGAGGCCTCCGAGCAGCGGATGCGGCGCTTCATCGGCGACGCCAGCCACGAGCTGCGCACCCCGCTTGCGACGCTGCGCGGCTTCGCCGAGCTCTACCGGATGGGAGCCGTCTCCGAACCGGAGGACGTCTCGCACACGTTCCGCCGGATCGAGGGCGAGTCGACCCGGATGGGCGGGCTCGTCGAGGACCTGCTCGTGCTGGCCCGGCTGGACGAGCAGCGCCCGCTGCGGCTCTCGCAGGTCGACCTGCTGGTGCTCGCCGGCGACGCCGTCCACGACAGCACCGCCCTGGCACCGGACCGGCAGGTCACCCTCACGGGTCTGGACGGCAGCCAGCCGCCGCAGTCCGCCCCGACGACGGGCGATGAGGCACGGCTGCGCCAGGTGGTCACGAACCTGCTCGGCAACGCGCTGCGACACACCCCGCCCGGCACCCCGGTCGAGCTCGGCGTCGGGCGCCGGGGCGACCACGCGGTGCTGCAGGTGGCCGACCACGGGCCCGGCGTGCCCGCCGACCTGGCAGAGAAGATCTTCGAGCGGTTCTACCGCGCCGACGCCTCACGCACCCGCAGCAGCGGGGGCTCGGGGCTCGGGCTGGCCATCGTCGACGCCATCGTGCAGGCGCACGGCGGGGCGTCCACGGTGCGGGCCACCGCCGGCGGTGGCGCGACCTTCGAGGTCGCCCTGGCCGTGGCCGGGCTCCCAGCAACCTCCCAGGGCGACCCCAGGCCCGTCGCAGGCTGAGCGCCTTCACTGGTCCTGTTGCCAACCGGACGGTTGGCCCCGCAGCACCCCGTGCGCACGACAGTGAAGGCGATGATCGCGATGACCCAGACCCTGCCCCCCAGCACCCCGTCCGGGCAGCCGCCGCAGGGCGGTCCCTCCGGCTGGCCAGCACCCTCGGCACCCGCCCACGACGGTCGCCCGGGTGTCATGGGCTACGGCGACCCGGGCTACGAGGCCCACCGGGAGCAGGCCCCGTCGGCGGGAGGCTACGGGAGCACCCAGGACGTCTGGGGTGCACCGCCCGTGCCGCCCGGCCAGCAGGGTCCGTCCTCCCCCTCACCGCGTCCGCGCAGCCGGCCGGGCTGGGGGGCGATGGTCCTGGCGATGGTCGGCGCCGCGGTGCTCGCGAGCGGCGCGACCGCAGGCGCGGTCGTCGTCCTGGACGACGGGCCGACGCCGGTCACCGCTACGGCGGACCCCTCCGCCGGGTCCGACCGCTCGCCGCTGTCGGTGAGCAGCACCGACGGGGTGGACTGGGCAGCGGTCGCCGACACCGTCTCCCCCAGCGTCGTGGCGATCCAGGTCGCCGGCCAGACCGGCGAGGGCCAGGGCTCGGGCGTGGTCCTGGACGCCGAGGGTCACGTCCTGACCAACAACCACGTCGTCGCCGGCGCCGGTGCCGACGCCCGGATCCAGGTCGTGCTCTCGGACGGCCGGGTGTTCAGCGACATCCAGGTCGTCGGCCTCGACCCGGCGACCGACCTGGCGGTGCTGCAGATCGTGGACCCGCCGGACGACCTCGTCCCGGTCACCATCGGCGACTCCGACGCCGTCGTCGCCGGTCAGCCGGTGATGGCCGTGGGCAACCCGCTCGGCCTGTCCGACTCGGTCACCACCGGCATCGTGTCGGCCACCGACCGGCCGGTCACCACCTCCGGCGCCGAGTCCCAGGATCCGTTCTCGGGCGGGCAGTCCGCTGCCGAGCCGGTCGTGACGAACGCGATCCAGACCGACGCCGCGGTCAACCCCGGCAACTCCGGCGGCGCGCTGGTCGACGCCAGCGGGTCGCTGATCGGCATCCCGTCCTCGATCGCCAGCACCTCGACCGGGGCCGGCCAGTCCGGCAGCATCGGCCTCGGGTTCGCGATCCCGGTGAACGAGGCCCAGCGGATCGCCGACGAGCTGATCGCCGACGGCAGCGCCGACCACGCCTGGCTCGGCGTCAGCCTCTCCGACGGCAGCGGCGAGGTCGACGGCAGCACGCGGCAGGGCGCCGAGGTGGTCGAGGTGACCGCCGGCACGCCCGCCGAGCAGGCCGGGCTCCGGGCCGGCGACGTCATCGTGTCCGTCGACGGAGAGGCGGTGCAGGGCTCGGAGTCGCTGACCGCCCAGGTCCGCGAGCGCGCCCCCGGCGCCGAGGTCACCCTCGGCGTGGCCCGGGGGGGACAGCTCCAGGACGTCCCCGCGGTCCTCGGGACGCGATCGGCCGACTGAGCCGCCGGCAAGGCGCGGGAGGGGTGGCCACCACGGCCACCCCTCCCGCGCCCGTCAGCCGGTGCGGTCCAGACCCACGGTCAGCAGCACGACGCACCCGGCCTCGGTGGTGAGGGAGTGCCGGACGGGCGGGATCTGGGCCAGCGCGCCCGCACCGAGGTCGAGCGAGCTCTCCTGCGCGCCGTCGCCGGCTGGACCTGGATCGCCCGCGGTGACCAGGCGGCACGACCCGGCCAGCACCTGCAGCGTCGCCGCGCCCGGGCTCTCGTGCTCGGCCAGCTCGGCACCGGCCGCGAGCGCGATGGCGGTGACGCGCAGGTCCCCCACCGCCACGAGGGTGCGCCCCGATCGGTGCGCCGGAGACTTCAGGGCCGCGGCTCCCAGCTCCTCGGTCAGCGTTGCGAGGTCGTGCACGCCGCCGTGCCGGGGCACCACGGCCTGCCTGGTCATCGGAAGATCTGTATCGTCCACACCCGCACTGTGCCGCAGAACCGCTCGGCCCGCACGGGTCGCAGGTCCCGTCCTGCGACCTGGCACAGTGGCGCGGTGAGCCTGTCCCCGTCCCGCGAGGCGTCGTTCGCGGCCGCGGTCCGTGCCCTGGGCGGGCGGGCCGGCCCCGACGCCCTCCTCGCCGCCGCGGGCGACCTGGAGCGGCGCTGGGGTGACCCCGGTCGGGGGTACCACGACCTCGAACACCTGGACGAGGTGCTGGACCGGCTGGGCGACCTGGATGCCGCGACTCCGGCCGCCGTGCTGGCCGCCTGGTTCCACGACGCCGTCTACACCGGCACGCCGGGGCGCGACGAGCGCGACAGCGCCGACCTGGCCCGTTCGGTGCTCACCACCCTCGGCGTTCCCTCGGCGCAGGCCGGACGGGTCGCCGCCCTGGTGGCGGTGACAGCCGAGCACGTGCCGGACGACGGGGACGCCGAGGCCGCCGCCCTGTGCGACGCCGACCTGGCGGTGCTGGCCAGCCCGCCAGAGCGGTACGCGCGCTACCTCGCGGGGGTGCGGCACGAGTACCGGCACCTGCCCGGTCCGGTGTTCCGCCTCGGCCGGGCCCGGGTGCTGCGCCGGCTGCTGGCTCGCGCCAGCGAGCCGGACCACCCGGACGGCCCGCTGTTCGGGACGCCGCGAGGGCACGCGCTGTGGTCGGCACCGGCCGCGTCGAACCTGCGGGCCGAGCTGGACGACTGAGCGGTCGTCCACACCCGGCCCAGGGGCCGTGGCTGTCCACAGGCGATTATCGATGCTGTTTGCTGCCGATTGCCTGCGTTAGCGTGGTTCGTATCGCCACCCGACAGCGGTGGCCCTGCACCGAAGGACCATGACGATGAGCCGCTTCGAGGTCGACAGCGCCCAGGTGAGCACCGCGAGCACCGCCGTGCGCGGGTCCGTGTCCACGATCAACGCCGAGGTCGACCGGATGATGAGGAACCTGCTCGACCTGCAGGGCAGCTGGAAGGGTCAGGCCGCCAGCCAGTTCCAGGTCGTGGTCGAGGACTGGCGGGCCACGCAGGACCGGGTCAAGACCTCGCTGGAGCACATCAGCACCGCACTCGCCCACGCCGCCACCACCTACGCCGAGGCCGAGCAGGCGAACGCGCGCATGTTCAGCGGCCGGTAGCCACCCGGCACCCCCACGGTCGTGGCAGCATGACGGCCGACGGAGGGGGCACCGGGGATGTTCGGGATGCTGCGGCCCTGCCGCAACCGGTTGTCGCCGCGGCTGAGGGCGGCGTGGACGGCGCACCTGTGCGGCATGTGCCTCGCGCTGCGCGACCGGCACGGGCACGTGGCCCGGCTGGTCACCAACTACGACGGGCTGGTGCTCTCGGCGTTGGTCGAGGCGCAACGCCCGGAGGAGCTCGCGGGCGGGGGCCGCAGGCGGGCCGGGCCGTGCGTGCTGCGCGGGCTGCGCGGCGCGGAGGTCTCGCACGGCGACGGAGCGAGGCTGGCCGCCTCCGCGTCGTTGCTGCTCGCCTCGGCCCAGCTGCGCGACCACGTGGCCGACGGGGACCTCGTCGGCGGGGTCCGCACCCGCACCGCCTCGCTGGTGGCCGACCGCTGGGACGCGGCCGGCACGCAGTCCGGCGAGGGCCTCGGGTTCGACGTCGACCTGGTCCGCGCCGCCGTGGCCCGCCAGGGCGACCTCGAGCACCGGCTGGCGCAGCGGGGGCCGGGGGCCGACCCCGTGGCCGCGCTGCTGGCCGTGACCGCCCCCGCCGAGGAGGCCTCGGCCGAGGGCCTGCGGGCCAGCGCGGTCGTGGCCGGGTGCCCCGGCAACGCCGAGCCGCTCGCTGAGGTCGGTCGGCTGTTCGGCCGGGTCGCCCACCTGGTCGACGCCGTGGAGGACCTCGCCGAGGACCGCGCCGCCGGCCGGTTCAACCCGGTGCTGGCCACCGGGCTCGGTCCCGCCGAGGTCCGTCGCGCCTGCGACGACGCCACCCACGGCGTCCGGCTCGCGCTGGCCGACATCGAGCTGCGCGACCCCGCCCTGGTGCACCTGCTCCTCGTGCACGAGCTGCCGCGGGCGGTCGCGCGGGCGTTCACGGCCTCGCAGCAGCCGCCCACCGGCATCCCCCACCTGCCACCGCAGTGGAAGTCGCCGTCCGACCCCTCCGGAACCGACCAGGGCCGGCGCGCTGCTGCGGGCGCCACGGGTTGCCTCGGCGCCCTGGTCGCGTGCGGCACCTGCCGGGGCTGCCAGGACAGCTCGGACCGGCAGCACAACCGCAAGCGCGACTGGTGCGGCGGGTGCTTCGACTGCGGTGACTGCTGCGACTGCTGCGCCTGCTGCAGCTGCGACTGCTGACCCGGCACACCGTGCTCCGGGATGGATCGCGCCGGCCGGTGGGTTGCTGGCGGGTGTGAACCGGAGCCTGACCCGCAGGGTCGTCCAGCTGGTGGTGTCGTGCGTGGTGCTCGGCGCCGGCGTGGCCCTGCTGCTCGACGCCCGGCTCGGCTCGGACGGCTACTCGATGTTCGTCAGCGGGTTGTCGATCGCCACCGGTGTCTCGTTCTGGCTCGTCAACGCGGCGGTCGGGGTGGTCCTGGTGCTGCTCGCGTGGTCGCGCGGGCGCCGTCCCGGGATCGGGACGGTCGTGCAGGTGGTGCTGGTCGGCTACGTCGTGGCCTGGGCGATGCCGCTGCTGCCCTCCCCCGAGGCGCTGCCGCTGCGCTGGGTGGAGCTGGTGGCCGGCTTCGTCGTCGTCTGCGCCGGGGTGGCGGGCTACCTGGCGGTCGACCTCGGCGCCGGTCCGGCCGAGGGAGCGGCGCTGGCGTTCGACCCGCCCGTGCCGTTCAGGTGGAGCTACTCGGTCGTCCAGGTCGTCGGTGCGCTGGCCGGCTGGGCGCTCGGGGCCAGCCTCGGGCCGGGCACGGTCCTGGTGGTGCTCCTGGTCGGCCCGGCGGTCGACCTCCTGCTACGCACCCTGCGCCGGTCGGTGCCGCGGACGACGGATCCCGCGCAGGATCCCCTTCCCGCCGTCGGCGACCCGGACCCGGACCCGCGAGTGTGAGCCTGCTGCGCGACACGCTCGGCGTGTCACGCAGGGGGCTCACACTCGACGCAGGGGTCAGCCGTTGCGACGCCGGGCGAGGAACCAGGTGAGCACGGCCGTGACCACCACGGCCACGATGGTCACGCCGAAGCGCTGGAACAGCGCCGGGCCCACGACCGAGCCCAGGTCGAGCTCCTGCGGGTCGGGCGCCGCCGTCGGCGCCGGACGCGGTGCAGCGGCCTTCGGTACTGAGGTCGTCGGCGTGGCAGCATCCGGTACGACGGCCGCCGGTGCAGCAGCCGGCTCCGACGGCTCCTCGACGGCAGTCGCCTCGGCGGGCTTCTCCTGGACCGGGCTGTCGTCGACGACCTCCGCGGCCGGGGTGGCGACCGGCGCACTGAGCAGGGTCGTGAGGTTGGCTGCGAACTGGTCCAGGATCTTCCCGCCGACGTCCTGGATCACGCCCCGGCCGAACTGAGCCGGCCGACCCGTGATCCTCAGGTCGGTGTCGAGCAGCACCCGGGTGCTGCTCGGCCCCTCCTCCTTCAGCGAGGCCGTGATCGTGGCCCCGGCGGTGCCGTTGCCCCGCTTGTCCTTGCCCGAGGCCTCGATCACCGCGCGCTTGCCCTCGGCGTCGCGCGAGGCGAACTTGCCGGTGCCGGTGTACTGCAACGACACCGGGCCCAGCTTGACCTTGGCCGTGCCGGTGAAGTCGTCGCCCTCGACCCCGGTCACCGCCGCCCCCGGGAACGCAGGGCCGATCCGCTCCAGGTCGTTGAAGGCCTCCCAGGCCGCCTCGATGCCGAGCGGGACGACGAACTCGTGATGCAGCTCCATGTCGTCAGCCTGCCGCTGCTGCCAGCACCGCGCGACCGGTCAGCACGCCGGCCAGGTGGCGCCGGAAGTCGGCGTCGCCGTTGGCGTCGCTCGGGGGGTCGGTGCCCTCCCCCGCCGCTGCGCAGGCCGCCTTGACCGCATCGGCCGAGGCGTCGGCGCCCACCAGCGCGGCCTCGACACCCGCGGCCCGGATCGGGACCGATCCCATGTTGGTGAGCGCGACCCTGGCCTCGACGATCGATCCGCCCTCGACCTTGACGGCCGCCGCGACGCCGACGATCGACCACGCGTGCGAGACGCGCGCGAACTTCTCGTAGTGCGCGCCCCAGCCGGTGTGCTTGGGCACCCGCACCTCGAGCAACAGCTCGTCCTCGCCCACGGCGGTCTCGAACAGGTCCTGGAAGAAGTCCGCCGCCGCGACGGTGCGCCTCTCGCCGCCCTGACCGACGATCACCATCTCGGCGCCCAGAGCCAGTGCGGGAGCAGGCATGTCACCCGCGGGGTCCGCGTGCACGAGCGAACCACCGAAGGTGCCGCGGTGCCGCACCTGCGGGTCGGCCACCGTCTCGGCAGCCCTGGACAACAGGGCCGCGTGCTCGTGCACCAACGGGTGCCGGTGCACCTCGTCGTGCGTGGTCATGGCACCGATGACGATCGCGTCGCCGTCGTCGCGCACCCCGCTCAGCCCCTCGACCCGGGACAGGTCGATCAGCAGCTCGGGGGCCGCCATCCGCAGCCGCAGCACCGGGATCAGGCTCTGGCCACCACCGAGGACCTTGACGTCCTTGCCCTCGCTGACCGCCTGCCCCAGCGCCGAGAGCGCCTCGTCGAGGGTGGTGGGGGCCACGTAGTCGAACGCCGCGGGGATCATGCCGCACCGCCCCCGTCCTGGTTGCCGGTATCGGTGCCCGAGCCGGTGTCGGCCGTCTCGCTGCGCTGGTCGGACGGCTCGACGCCACCGGTCTGCGCCGGCGCGTCCCAGTGCGGGCCGGCCGCCGCCTTCTCCGAGGCGGCCGAGGCGTCGGCGCCCTGGATCGCCTTCCACACCCGCTGCGGCGACAGCGGCATCTCGATGTCGACGACGCCGAGGTGCCGGACGGCGTCGAGCGCCGCGTTCACCACGGCCGGGGTTGACGCGATGGTGCCGGCCTCGCCGACTCCCTTGACGCCCAACGGGTTCGACGTCGCCGCCGACACCGTCCGGTCGGTCTCGAAGTGCGGCAGGTCGGCCGAGGTGGGCAGCAGGTAGTCCACGAACGTCGCCGTCGTCAGCGTCCCCTGGTCGTCGTGGACGGCCTCCTCGTACAACGCCTGGGCGATGCCCTGGGCCAGACCGCCGTGCACCTGGCCCTCGACGATCATCGGGTTGACCACGTTGCCGATGTCGTCGACGCAGACGTACTTGCGGATCGAGACCCGACCGGTCTCGGTGTCGACCTCCATCGCGCACAGGTGGGTGCCGTGCGGGAAGGAGAAGTTCTCCGGGTCGAAGGTGGCGTCGGAGTCCAGCGAGGGCTCCACCCCGTCGGGCAGGTTGTGCGCCGCGAACACGGCGAAGGCCAGCTCGGCCATCGTCACGCCCTTGTCGGTCCCCTTGACCGAGAACCTGCCGCCGGCCCACTCCAGGTCGCCGGCGTCGGCCTCGAGCAGGTGCGCCGCGATCGGGCGGGCCTTCTCGATCACCTTCTGGGCGGCCTTGACGACGGCGATGCCGCCGACGACGAGCGAGCGCGAGCCGTAGCTGTCCAGGCCCTTGTGCGAGATCTGGGTGTCGCCGTGCAGCACCTCGACGTCCTCGAACGCGACGCCGAGCTGGTCGGCGACGATCTGGCTCCAGGCCGTCTCGTGGCCCTGGCCGTGCGGGCTCGTGCCGGTGATGACCTCGACCTTGCCGGTGGGCAGCATCCGGATCGCCGCGTGCTCCCAGCCGCCTGCCGCGTACGACAGCGAGCCGAGCACCCGGGACGGCGCGAGACCGCACATCTCGGTGAAGGTCGAGACGCCGATACCGAGCTGGACCGGGTCCCGGCGCTCGCGCCGCTCGGCCTGCTCGCGGCGCAGGCCCTCGTAGTCGAACATCTCCACGGCCCGCGACGTGGCGGCCTCGTAGTTGCCCGAGTCGTACTCCAGCCCGCACACCGTGGTGAACGGGAACTCCTCGTGCCTGATCCAGTTCTTCTCGCGCAGGACGAGCGGGTCGATGTCCAGCTCGACGGCGAGCTCGTCCATGATCCGCTCGATGCCGAAAGTGGCCTCGGGCCGGCCGGCGCCGCGGTAGGCGTCCGTCCAGGTCTTGTTCGTGAAGACGTTCTTGAGGGAGAACCGGTACGCCGCGAACTTGTAGATCGAGTTGAACATGAACGCGCCGAGCACCGGCACGCCCGGCGTGACGAGCCCGAGGTAGGCGCCCATGTCCGCGAGCAGGTCGACCTTGAGGCCGGTGACCGTGCCGTCCTTGGTCGCGGCCAGGGTCAGCCTCTGGATCTGGTCACGGCCGTGGTGAGCGGTGAGGATCGACTCGGTGCGGGTCTCGGTGAACTTCACCGGCTTGCCCAGGCGCCGGGCGAGCAGGAAGCAGACCAGCTCCTCGGGCGTGAACTGGAGCTTGCCGCCGAAGCCGCCGCCGACGTCCGGGGCGATCACGCGGATCTTGGACTCGGGGACACCGGTGACCAGGGCCAGCATCACCCGCAGGATGTGCGGGACCTGGGTGGAGGTCCACATCGTGATCTGATCGCCGGTGGGGTCCACGACCGTGGAGCGGGGCTCCATGAACGCCGGGACGAGACGCTGCTGGCGGAAGGTGCGCTCGATGACCACGCCCTCGGAGCGGGCCTTCTCGATCGCGGCGTCGACGTCGTCACCGGTGCCGGCCTCGGCGGAGTCGAACACCCAGGTGGCGTTCTCGTTCGTCCCGAGGTCGGGGTGGGTCAGGGGGGCGCCGTCGTCGAGGGCCGTGGCCATGTCGAGGCAGGGGGTGAGCACCTCGTACTCGACGTCGACGAGGTCGGCGGCGTCGCGCGCCTCGACCGCGGACCGGGCCACGATCACGGCGACCGCCTCGCCGGCGAAGGCGACGCGGTCGGCCGGGATCGCGGGGTGCCGCGGGGTCTTCATGTCGGGGGTGATCGGCCACGCGCAGGGCAACGAGCCCTGCTCGGAGTCGAGGTCCTTGCCGGTCAGGACGGTGACGACGCCGTTCGACTCCTTGGCGGCAGCGGTGTCGATCGAGACGATGGTGGCGTGCGCGTACGGGCTGCGGACGAACGCCAGGTGCAGCATCCCCGGCAGCACGATGTTGTCGGTCCAGCGGGTGCGCCCGGTGAACAGCCGGGCGTCCTCCTTGCGGAGCCGGGCCTGGCCCAGCTGGGGGGCCGGCTCGTCCTGAGCGGCCTCGGGACGGTCGTCGACAGCGGTCACAGCGCACCTCCGGCGTCAGCGGCGGCCAGCACCGACTTGACGATGTTCTGGTAGCCGGTGCACCGGCAGAGGGTGCCCTCCATGCCCTGGCGCACGTCGTCCTCGGACGGCTTCGGGTTCTGCGCCAGCAGCGCGCAGGCGGACATGATCATGCCGGGGGTGCAGTAGCCGCACTGGAGGCCGTGGTTCTCGTGGAACGCCTTCTGCACCGGGTGCAGCTCGCCGTCCTTCGCCAGCCCCTCGACCGTGGTGACCTCGCAGCCGTCGGCCTGGACGGCCAGCACGGAGCACGACTTCACGCTCCGGCCGTCGAGGTGGACCGTGCAGGCACCGCAGTTGCTGGTGTCGCACCCCACGACGGTCCCGATCTTCCCGAGCCGCTCGCGCAGGTGGTGGACCAGCAGGGTGCGGGGCTCGACGTCGTCGGTGTACGAGACACCGTCGACCTGGACGGTGATGCGCGCCATGGGGCCTCCTCGCAGGGGAACCGGTCGTCGTCGACCGGTTCGACGTTCATCCAACGACGGGTCCGGGTCGCGCGCAAGGGATACCGCCGATTAGCCCGGACGAGAGGGGTCGAGCGGGAGGACCAGCAGGAAGAACGGGGGGCCGCCGGACGCTGGGCTCAGACCGAGGTCAGGTGGTCTCGTGGTGCACCGGGCCGCTGGTGCGGGCGAGCCGCTCGCCGGAGCCGCCCCAGCGCAGCGCGATGATCTCGGCCGCCATCGAGATCGCGGTCTCCTCCGGGGTGCGGGCACCGAGGTCCAGGCCGATCGGTGACGACAGCCGGGCGATCTCGGCCTCGGTGAGACCGGCCTCGAGCAGCCGGGCCACCCGGTCGTCGTGGGTGCGCCGCGACCCCATCGCCCCCACGTACGCGACCTCGGGCAGCCGCAGCGCGACCTCGAGCACCGGGACGTCGAACTTCGGGTCGTGGGTCAGGACGGCGAGCACGGTGCGGCCGTCGACCTCGCCGGCCTCCGCCTGGGCCGCGAGGTACCGGTGCGGCCAGTCGACGACGACCTCGTCGGCGTCGGGGAAGCGTGAGGTGGTGGCGAAGACCGGCCTCGCGTCGCACACGGTGACCCGGTAGCCGAGGAAGGCCCCGGCCCGGGCGAGCGCGGACGCGAAGTCGATGGCGCCGAAGACGATCATCCGCGGACGAGGAGCGAACGCCGCCACGAAGACGCGAGCGCCCTCGCCGCGGCGCTGGCCGTCCGGGCCGTACTCGAGGGTCTCGGTGCGCCCGGACTCCAGCAGGCCCCGGGCGTCGGCCGTGACGGCGGCGTCGAGCCGCTCGGAGCCGAGGGTGCCGCCGGGCCGGTCGGCCACGGCCTGCACGCCGCCCTGGGCCACCTCGGCCGACGTGGCCGCGCCGGGTCGCACCACCAGGCGTCGACCGACGAAGGCCGGGTCCGGGTGGGCGATCACGGTGCAGACCGCCACCGGACGCTCGGCCGCGACCTCGGCGGCGACGTCGTCCAGCTGGGGGAAGGAGGCGCGGTCGACCCGCTCGACGAACACGTCGAGGATGCCACCGCAGGTGAGGCCGACGGCCGCGGCGTCGTCGTCGCTGACGCCGTAGCGCTGCAGCACCGGCACGCCGTCGGCGCGCACCTGGGTGCAGAGCTCGTACAGGGCGCCCTCGACGCAGCCGCCGGAGACCGAGCCCACCGCCTCGCCCTCGGGCCCGACGACCATGACGGCGCCTGCGGGGCGGGGGGCCGAGCGCCAGGTGGCCACGACGGTGCCGGTGGCGACCGTGTCGTCGGCGCGCCACCAGCGCAGCAGCTCGGGCAGGACGTCGCGCACCGGCTCAGGCCTCCTCGGACGGACGCTGAACGACGCAGAACTCGTTGCCCTCGGGGTCGGACAGGGTTCGCCAGTGCGCACCGTGCTCACGCTTCTCGTGCAGCACGGTGGCCCCCAGGCCGATCAGCCGCTCGGTCTCCACCTCGAGGTCGTCGGCCTCGAGGTCGACGTGCACGCGGTTCTTGGCGACCTTGGTCTCCGGCACCCGGAAGAACAGCCACCCGGGGGTGTCGGTCGGGCGGTTCGGCCCGCCGATCATGGCGAACTCGGGATCCGCGTCCGGCGCGACGCCCCAGCCCAGCGCGGCTGCCCAGAAGGCGGCGAGCGCGCCGGCGTCCTGGGAGTCGACGGTCACGTGCTCGAAGGTCAGCGACATGGCGTCATCCTGCCTGTCCCGTCCGTCACGCGTCCCCGATCAGCTCGAGCAGCTCGCCGAAGGCGGCCAGAGAGTGGCCGGCCACGAAGTCGTCCAGGTGCGGCAGGACGGCGGCGATGCCGGCCTGGACGGGCTGGTAGCCGGCCTTGCCCCGGTGCGGGTTCATCCAGACCACGCGGTGCGCCAGCCGGGAGAGGTGCTCGACCTGCTCGGCGAGCTGGGCGGTGTCGCCGCGCTCCCAGCCGTCGGAGCAGATCACCACGACCGCCCCGCGGGCGACCCCCCGGCGTCCCCACCGGTCGACGAAGGCGGCGAGCACCTCGCCGAGCCGGGTGCCGCCGGACCAGTCGGGGACGACGCGTCCGCAGGCGTCCAGCGCCGCCGGCGCGGCCCGCACCGTGCGCAGGACGGGCGTGAGCCGGGTCAGCCGGGTGCCGATCGTGAACACCTCGACCCGTCCGCCCCGCCGCGACCGGGACGCCCGGACGAGCAGGTGCGCGAGCCGCAGCAGGGCGTCGGCGTACGGGTTCATCGAACCGCTGACGTCGACCAGCAGCACGACCGGGCGCGGACGACGGGCCTTGCGCCGGTAGCGGACCGGGCCGATCTCCCCCGCCCGGCGCAGCTGCTCGCGGAGCAGGGCGCGGGCGTCGACCTCGCCGTGGGAGGCCCGACGGCGGCGCGCGCTCGGCCGGGTGGGCAGCCGCGGGCTGAGACCCGCGAAGAGGGCGTCCAGCCGGGCCTTGTCGGCGTTGGAGAGGTCGGCGATGTCGCGGTGCCGCAGCACCTCGGTGGTCGAGGCCAGCACCTTCAGCTGCGGCTGCTCCTCGTCCGGCCCCGCACCCGCGCCGCCGGGGGCGTCCTCGATGCTCGCCTCGACCGAGCGCTGGACGGGCGTGTGCGAGCGGGCACCCTGCCGCGGCCGGTGACCGGCGAACCAGGTCTCGAACACCCGGTCGTAGACGGCCAGGTCGTCCGGCTGCGAGCACACGGTGGCGCGGCCTGCCCAGTACACGTCCTGCCCCTGGGTGCCGAGGGCGTCGACCGCCCGGACGAAGGACTGCGCACGGTCCGCGGTCACCAGCACGCCTGCCGCGGTGAGCGCGCGACCGAACCCGACCAGCAGGACGTCGACGTCCTGCCCCGGTGCCGGGCTCGGCGTCGCACCCGTGGCGGTGGGCACCTCAGCCGGCCAGCAGCCGGTCCAGGTCGACCCGCACCCGCTCGGCGTCCTCGCGGTACTTGATCACCGCACCGAGGGTGGCCGCGGCGGTGGCGGGGTCGAGCTCGTTCGCGCCCAGGGTGCGCAGCGCGTTCGCCCAGTCCAGCGACTCGGCGACGCCGGGAGGCTTGAGCAGGTCGCCGGCACGCATCCGGTGCACGGCGTGGGCGACCTGCTCGGCCAGCCGCTGCTCGATGCCGGGGATCCGCGAGCGCAGGATCTCGACCTCGCGGTTCAGCGACGGGTGCTCGACCCAGTGGTACAGGCAGCGCCGCTTGAGGGCGTCGTGCAGGTCGCGGGTGCGGTTCGACGTCAGGACCACCAGCGGCGGCTGCGCGGCGGTCACCGTCCCGAGCTCGGGGATGGTCACCGAGCCGGTCGAGAGCACCTCCAGCAGGAACGCCTCGAACTCGTCGTCGGCCCGGTCGATCTCGTCGACCAGCAGCAGGGACGGCTGGGTGCGCAGCGCCCTGAGCACCGGCCGGTCGAGCAGGAAGCGCTCGGTGAACAGGTCCTGCTCGACCTGCTCCACCGACCGGGCGTCACCGCCTGCGGCCTCGACCGCGCGCAGGTGCAGCACCTGGCGCGGGAAGTCCCAGTCGTACAGGGCCTGGGAGGCGTCGATGCCCTCGTAGCACTGCAGCCTGATCAGCTCCGCGCCCGTGGCCTCGGCGAGCGCCTGCGCCAGCGCGGTCTTGCCGGTGCCCGGCTCGCCCTCGAGCAGCAGCGGCCGGCGCATCGTCAGCGCCAGCCACGCGACCGTCGCCAGCCCCTCGTCGGCCAGGTACCCCGTCGCCGCGAGCGCGTCGGCCAGCTGCTGCGGGGTCTGCGGTGCCTGCGCCCGGGCAGCGGGTGCCTGATCGGTCATGGGCTCATCGTCGGGGTCACCGTCCCCGTTGTCACCCGGGACGCGTGGTCGGCCCCCGTGTCGCCCCAGCGTCGCCCCGTGTCGCCCCGCCTCGGTGACCGCGAGGTGAAAGAAGACGTCCGTCCGGGCCAGGCTCTCGGACGGGTTCTCCCACGTCGACGGCTCACTGCCGCCGGGCCAGCTGGTGTCCCTCGATCACGTGACGTCCGAACAAGCTCCGGATGAACGACACCCGGCGACGCCTCTGCGGCACCCGACCGACGGAGAACACCTCCGCGCCGTCCTCGGGCAGCGGCTCGATCCCCTCCATCCCCGTCGCCCACAGCTTCACCGGACTCGATTCACTCATGGCCGGGGAGCGTAAGGGTCCGTTGCTGCGCGAGATGGCGCGAACGGCTCGTCCGGCGTCCGCGCTCGCACCGTTCGTGCGATCTCGCGGTCGTCATCGCGATCGTCGGTCCCTCGCCCTGCACGCACCGGGCGGACGTACAGTGGTCAGGTGACGACCGTCGGTCTGGGACTTCCCGGAGTGCGCACCGCGCGCCCCGTCGTCGATCCCGCCCGCCCGGCCGACGACCGCCTGGTCGACCGGTTCGGGCGCGTGGCCACCGACCTGCGCGTCTCGCTCACCGACCGGTGCAACCTGCGGTGCTCGTACTGCATGCCCGAGGACGGTCTGGACTGGCTGCCCGACGACCTCGCGCTCACCGACGACGAGGTGATCCGCCTGGTGACCCTCGCGGTGCGCGACCTCGGCGTCCAGGAGGTGCGGTTCACCGGCGGCGAGCCCCTGCTGCGCAAGGGCCTGGAGAAGATCGTCGAGGCCAGCACGTCGCTCGTGACCTCGTCCGGGCAGCCGGTGTCGACCTCGCTCACGACGAACGCCCTCGGCCTGAAGCGACGTGCGGCCGGGCTCGCCGCCGCCGGGCTGGAGCGGCTCAACGTCTCGCTCGACACCCTGTCCCCGCAGCGGTTCGAGGCGATCACTCGCCGCGACCGGCACGCGGACGTCCTCGCCGGGCTGGAGGCGGCCCGCGCGGCCGGACTCTCCCCGATCAAGGTCAACGCCGTGCTGCTGCGCGGCACCAACGACGACGAGGCCCCCGACCTGCTGCGCTGGGCGCTGCAGGAGGGCTTCGAGCTGCGCATCATCGAGCAGATGCCGCTGGACGCCCAGGGCGGCTGGGACCGCGACGTCATGGTCACAGCCGACGAGGTGCTGGCGTCCCTGACCGGGCACTTCGACGTCAGGCCGATGCCCAGCGCCGACCGCGGTGCCGCACCGGCCGAGCGGTTCGCGGTCGCGGCAGGCGCAGACCACCCGGCGGGCACGGTCGGCATCATCGCCTCGGTCACCCGCTCGTTCTGCGGTGCCTGCGACCGCACCCGGCTCACCGCCGACGGGCAGCTGCGCGACTGCCTGTTCGCCCGGGGCGAGACCGACCTGCGCGCGCTGCTGCGCGGCGGCGCGGACGACGGCGAGATCGCCGGCGTGTGGCGGCAGGCGATGTGGCGCAAGCGGGCCGGTCACGGCATCGACGACGAGGGCTTCGTCCAGCCGGACCGCCCAATGAGCGCGATCGGCGGGTGAGGACGTTGCTGGTCCGCTACTACGCAGGTGCGGCGGCCGCGGCCGGCGTCCCGGAGGAGACCGTCGAGGTACCCGCCGGGTCCGACGTCGCCGCGCTGCGTCGGCGGTTGGCCTCGACGCGACCCGGGCTGGCCACGGTGCTGGCGGTCTCGACCGTGCTGGTCGACGGCACCCCGGCCTCGGACCCCACGACCGGTCTGGACGGCGCGGCGCAGGTCGACGTCCTGCCGCCCTTCGCCGGGGGCTGAGGGCCTGCCGCCCCAGGCCCGACCGTCGTGCTCAGGTGCAGTTGACCCACTCGTCGGTGCCGTCGGCGAACACCTGGCGCTTCCACACCGGTAGTCGCTGCTTGACCAGCTCGACCACCTCGGACGCCGCCTCGAACGCCTCGCGCCGGTGCGCGGCCGAGACCGCGACGGCCAGCGCCACGCCCCCGATGGGGAGCACCCCGACCCGGTGGCTGACCGCCACGGCGTCGACCGGGAACCTGGCAGCCACCTCGGCGGCCACCTCGGCCACGATGTCGCCCGCGGACGGGTGGGCGGAGTACTCCAGCTCGCGCACGACCCGTCCGTGGTCGTGGTCGCGGACGACTCCGGTGAAGGTGACCACGGCACCCGCGGACGCGGCGTCCACCAGGGCCGCGTGCTCGGAGACGTCGAGGGCGGCGTCGACGACCTCGGCGCGCACGACGAGGCGCGCGGGCTCGGTGACCCTCGAGGAGTCCGGCGTGGTCGTCATGGTCACAGCGTAGGTCTCGGCTCGGGACGTGGCCGTGCGGTGCCGCAGGTCGCCTACCGGGCTCGGTGCAGCCTGCTGGCCTCGAGGTCCTCGGGGGTGTCGACGTCGCGGCCGTCGCCGAGGTCGCCGACCTCGACCCGGCGCACCTTCTCGTGCTGCAGGTAGGTGCGGGCGCCGACGTCGCCGTCGGCGTCGAGGTGGACGCCGAGCCAGTGGTTGCGGCCGATCAGCACAGGGTGACCGGGGACACCGGCGTAGACCGCCTGGACGAGCGACCCGTGCAGCGACCGGCCCCGCGCGGCGGAGGCGGCAGCCTCGATGACGGCGGTGCTCACCTCGACGGTCAGGCCCGGGGTGTCGACGACGGTCACCAGGACGGCCTCCAGCTCCTGGCCCATCGAGGCCAGGCTGGCGAGCGCGGCGCGCAGCGAGGCGCCCATGCCGGTCTTCCACTCCCGCACGTGCACGGCGTTGACGCCGGGCTGCAGGGTCGAGCGCACCCGGATCGCCTCGGCGCCGACGGTAGCGATCACCGGGGTGCACCCGGCGTCGATCAGGGTCTGGCTGCGGGTGCGCACCCACGGCTCGCCGCTGACGTCGCGCAGGAGGGCCTTCGGCCCGCCCATCCGACTCCCGGGGCCGGCCGCCAGGACGAGACCCGCCACCGTCCCCGGGGGGAGGTCGGCGGGCAGGGCCGCAGCGCGGTGGGCGCGGCTCGTCGACGGAGAGACCATGCCTGCATCATCGCGCACCCGCAGGGGCTCGCGTGCTGTTGTCCTCGGCCTGTCGCCCGACCGCCGAGCAGGATCGGTGCCTGCTCAGTGCACCCCGCGACCCGGGACGAGCAGCAGCCGGACGGGGTCGGCCCCCAGCAGCCGGGACGCCTCGTCCGGGGCGGCCCAGCGGTGCGGCGGGCCGCTCGCGCCGCAGCGTGGCTGCGGCACCTCGTGCAGCTGCCGGTAGGCCCACGGCCGCGGGTGCCGGTACGCGGGGCCGGGATCGCCGTCGAGCCGGTGTCGCACGAACCCGACCGGACGCGCCCCTCCCGTGGCGTCGGCCAGCGGCGGGAGCACCCAGCCCTGCTGGTCCTGGACCAGCAGCACGGTCCCGTCGCCGCCCCGGACCAGCAGCAGGTCCTCGTGCACCACTGCGCGCGGAGCCGGGAGCCGCGACCGGACGACGTCGAGCCGACCCGGCCCGGCGTCCGGCAGGTGGTCGTGGACGCGCGCGCTGTGCGGCACGCTCTCGCCGCGCCGCTTGGGCACCCGCAGCCCGGCCTCGACCAGTCGGCGCAGCAGCTCGCGCCCCTCGATCGGGACGGCACCGGCCCGGACCAGGACGTCGTAGAGCTCGGCGGGGACGTCGTAGTGGTCGCCCTCGAAGGCGCGGCGCGGGACGCCGCAGCGGGCGGCGAGCTCGTGCAGCTCGTCCAGATCACGGTCGCTCACCAGGTGCGACCAGAGCCGCCCGTGGGCCGGCCAGCGCGGCGGGTCGAT
>JBBQSN010000021.1:0-27507 GCA_038213835.1 Actinomycetales bacterium | reverse complement strand
CAACCGGGCGTCGGTGCCCTCGTGGCTCAGCTGCGGGGCCCACTGGAACGGGGTGTGCGGCTTGGGCACGAAGCCGCCGATGCTGACGGTGCAGCGGATGTCGCTCTGCCCGGAGACCTGCCGGCCGGTCGCGATCACCTTCTTCGCGAGCTCGGCGATCTGCAGGACGTCCTCGTCGGTCTCGGTCGGCAGGCCGCACATGAAGTACAGCTTGACCTGGCGCCAGCCGTTCGAGTACGCGGCGGCCACCGTCCGGATGAGGTCCTCCTCGGTGACCATCTTGTTGATCACCTTGCGCAGCCGCTCGCTGCCGCCCTCGGGAGCGAACGTGAGACCGGAGCGACGTCCGTTGCGCGAGAGCTCGTTCGCGAGGTCGATGTTGAAGGCGTCGACCCGCGTGGACGGCAGGGACAGCCCGGTCTGGGTCCCCTCGTACCGGTCAGCGAGCTGCTTGGTGACCTGGGCGATCTCTGAGTGGTCGGCGCTGGAGAGGCTGAGGAGTCCGACCTCCTCGAAACCGGTTGCCGCCAAGCCCTTCTCGACCATCTGGCCGATGCCCTCGAGCGACCGCTCCCGTACCGGACGGGTGATCATCCCGGCCTGGCAGAACCGGCAGCCACGCGTGCAGCCACGGAAGATCTCGACGCTCATCCGCTCGTGCACCGACTCGGCCACGGGCACGATCGGCTGCTTCGGGTACGGCCACTCGTCGAGGTCCATCACGGTGTGCTTGCTGACCCGCCACGGCACACCCGGACGGTTCGGTGCGACCTTGCGGATGCGGCCGTCGGGCAGGTAGTCGACGTCGTAGAAGCGCGGGACGTAGACGCCACCGGTGCGCGCGAGCCGCAGCAGCAGCTCGTCACGTCCGCCCGGGCGGCCCTGCGCCTTCCAGGCCTTCACGGCGTCGGTGATGAGGAGCACGGCCTCCTCGCCGTCGCCGATGACGGCGGCGTCGACGAAGTCCGCGATCGGCTCGGGGTTGAAGGCCGCGTGGCCGCCGGCCAGGACGACCGGGTGGTCGACCGTGCGGTCGGCCGCGTGCAGCGGGATGCCTGCGAGGTCGAGCGCGGTGAGCATGTTCGTGTAGCCGAGCTCGGTGGAGAACGAGAGCCCGAAGACGTCGAAGTCTGCGAGCTCGCGGTGTCCGTCGACGGTGAACTGCGGCACGTGGTGCTCGCGCATCAGGGCTTCCATGTCGGGCCAGACCGCGTACGCCCGTTCCGCGAGGGCGTCATCGCGCTCGTTGATGACCTCGTACAGGATCATCGTGCCCTGGTTCGGCACCCCCACCTCGTAGGCGTCCGGGTACATCAGCGCCCAGCGGACGGTGTGCTCACCGCCGCAGTCCCACTCCTTCAGCGTCGCGTTCATCTCGCCACCGACGTACTGCACCGGCTTGGAGACCTGGGCCAGGAGCGGTTCGAGCCGGTCGAAGATCGACTGGCCGTGCATGGGGGAAGCCTTCCCGCAGGGGACGTCTGACCGGTGACAGGCTACGCGCTGGGCGCCGGGAGCGGCGACGACCAGGGCCAGGTGCTCAGACCTCGCCGAACCAGAGGGCGATCTCGCGGGCGGCCGACTCCGGGGAGTCAGAGCCGTGGACGAGGTTCGGCGCGACCTCGAGGCCCCAGTCGCGGCCGAGGTCGCCGCGGATGGTGCCGGGGGCGGCCGAGGTCGGGTCCGTGGTGCCGGCGAGCGAGCGGAAGCCCTCGATGCAGCGTTGGCCCTCGATCACCACGGCGAGCACGGGCCCGGACGACATGAACTCGAGCAGCGGAGCGTAGAACGGCTTGCCCTCGTGCTCGGCGTAGTGCTCGCAGAGCAGCGCGTCGTCCGCGGTGCGCAGCTGCACGGCCATCAGCGTGTACCCCTTGGCCTCGATCCGCCGCAGCACCTCACCGCTCAGGCCACGGGCGACGCCGTCGGGCTTGACCAGCACCAGGCTGCGCTCGGTCGGGGTGGTGGTGGGCTCGCTCACGATCGGTGGCTCCTGTCGTGCGGGTTGCTCGGTCGGGACGACCCTAGTGCTAACGCCAAGAGCGGCCGGGCGGTCAGTCGTCCCCGGGGGCCCGGTGCCGGCGGCGCGTCGGGGCCGGCCTGCGGCGGACGGTGCGCCACAGCGACGCGACGTCGTCCTCGAGGTACCGGCCCTTGCGGTAGGACCACGCGACCTGGAGCACCAGCCCGACAACGAGCAGCAGCACGGCGGCGACGGTGGCCGGCCGCGGCACGCCGGCGGCCACGCAGAGCACGAGGCCCAGGGCGGCCAGCGCCGGGGGCCAGCCCACCCACCACGGCTCGCCACGGACGAGGACGGCGCGCGCGAGCAGGGCCAGGGCACCGAGAGCGGCGACCGCGACCAGCAGCACCTGCGCCGTCCCGTCCACGGGCGCCACGGTAGCCAGCGGGTCAGTCCTCGTCGGTGGCCGCCACCCGCAGCGCGTCCACTGTTCGGTCCCGCGCCCTGCCGACAGGCCACCTGGAGCCGGTCGAGCAACAGCCGCGCCTGCTCCGCGGCCCTCGCCCCCCTCCGGAGAGGAAGGCCGGTAGCTCGGACGGTCGTCGTACTGCACCGAGACCGTCGCGACGCCGCCCGAGGTCTGCAGCTCGACGACGTCGACGGCCGCCGGGTTGACCCACCCGCTGCCGGTGGGGAGCACGACGAGCAGCGTGGACCGGTCCAGGCCGCCTGCCTGGCGCAGCTCGTGGACCGCTCGGCCCGCCCGCTGCGCGCCGTCGCCGGCAGAGACGGGCACGGCCACCCGCACCGGG
Organism: Actinomycetales bacterium; assembly: GCA_038213835.1. Lineage (GTDB taxonomy): Bacteria > Actinomycetota > Actinomycetes > Actinomycetales > CAWJMD01 > JBBQSN01. The sequence continues at coordinate 24,732 of JBBQSN010000021.1, read as the reverse complement.
GCGGTGGCCGGTCGGCCGGTCGCGGCGACGGGGGCGGCCGGTCCGCGTCCGCCGTCGATGGCCTCGCTGACCCCGCGAGCACGAGGTGCTCGAGCTGGCCGGGGGCGGGCTGTCGAACCAGGAGATCGCCGGCCGGCTGGTCCTGGCCGAGCAGACCGTCACGACGCACGTGGGGCGCATCCTGACCAAGCTGAACCTGCGCGACCGCGTGCAGGCCGTCGTGCTGGCTTACGAGACGGGGCTGGTCCGTCCCGGTCCCTGAGGCTCGGCCCGCTCGCGGTCGATCCGGCCGCCGAGCACGACGAACCAGCCGTAGAGGGCCGCGAAGACCACGCCGAGGACCGCCATCGCCGGCAGCACGAACCCGGTGGCGATCACCAGGACCTGGACGACCCAGCCGATGGCGATGCCGCCGGGACGCCGCACCACCCCGGCGGCCAGCAGGCACACCAGGATCAGCACGCCACCGCCGATCCAGAGCGTCCTGCCCGGCAGGTCGCTGAGAGCGCTCGCGGCCAGGGTCGCGAAGAAGACGAGGAACGCCTCCAGCGCCAGACCGGTCGCCGCCAGGCGTGCTCTCACGGCGCGGTCACCGTAGACCCCACTGCTCGTGGAAGGTGGCGACGTCGAGCGAGTCCAGGTCGTCCTGCACCTTGTTCAGCACGTCGTGGGCATCGTTGGTGTCGACCGCGATCCGCGCCATCGGGTGGGACGAGGTGTGAAGGCGGATGACGACGTCGGCCGAGCGCGGTTCGGGCAGGAAGCCGCCTGCGGCCTCGGCGGCCAGCGTCCGGGTCGAGAACCACGCCTTGCGCAGCCCATGGTGCTCGCGATTGACCAGCTCCGCGACGTAGACGTCCCCCGCCAGGCTCACGACAGCTCCTCCTGCTCGTGCTCCAGGCCCTGGTCGACGTCGACCGCCGGGGCCCGCAGCAGCAGCCGGGCCTCACCGGCGACCGTGACCGACCCCGTGACGAGGACGCCGGCTCCGTGCCCCTCCTCGTGCGCGACCCCCGCCTCGGCGAGGTTGACGGCGAGCACGATCGCCTCGTCCAGCCGTCCGACGGCGTGCACGCGGTCCTCGCCGAAGATGTCGGAGGCGAGCTCGGCGAGGTCGTCGACCGGCACCGCCCGGTCGGAGCCGGAGCGGGTGATCACCACCTCGTCCAGGGCCGGCTCGAGGATCTCGAGCATCGCCTCGGCGTCCTTGTCGCGCAGCACGCCGACGACGCCGACCAGGTGCCGGAACGAGAACGCCTCGTCGAGGGAGCGCACCAGGGCGAGCATCCCCCCGACGTTGTGGGCGGCGTCGATCACCGTGGCCGGGCTGGGACGCACCAGCTCCAGGCGTCCCGGGGAGGACATGTCGGAGACGGCGGCGTGCACGATCTCGGGGTCGAGCCGCTGGTTGCCGTTGCCGAGGAAGGCCTCGACGGTCGCGATCGCGACGGCGAGGTTCTGGGCCTGGTGCGGGCCGTGCAGAGGCAGGAACAGGTCGGTGTACTCCCCCGCCACGCCCTGCACCGTGACCTGCTGCCCGCCCAGCGCCACCGAGCGCCGCACGACGCCGAACTCGGGGCCCTCGCGCGAGACGGTGGAGCCGCTCTCGACCGCGCGCCGCAGCAGTACCTCGGCGGCGGCGGCCGGCTGGTCGGCCATCACGACGTAGCCGCCCTCGGTGAAGATGCCGGCCTTCTCCTCGGCGATCTGCGCGACCGTGTCGCCCATCATCTGGGTGTGGTCGAGCGAGATCGGCAGCACGACCGCGACGGTGGCCTCGGCGACGTTCGTGGCGTCCCAGGTGCCACCGAGCCCGACCTCGACCACGGCGACGTCGACCGGGCTGTCGGCGAAGGCCGCGAAGGCCATGCAGGTGAGCACCTCGAAGTAGGTCAGGGCCGGCTCGTCGTCGGCGAGCAGCCGGCCGTCGACCATCGCGACCAGGGGCGCGACCTCGTCCCAGGTGTCGGCGAAGACGGAGTCGGGCACCGGCCGGCCGTCGATGCTGATCCGCTCGGTGACGGTGTGCAGGTGCGGGCTGGTGAACCGCCCGGTGCGCAGGTTGTGCTCGCGCAGCAGCCGCTCGACCATCCGCGCCGTGGAGGTCTTCCCGTTGGTGCCGGTGAGGTGGATGACCGGGTGCGCGCGCTGCGGGTCGCCGAGCAGCTCGCAGACCGCCCGGACGGGGTCCAGCCGCGGTTGCATCGCGCTCTCAGGTGCCCGGCGCAGCAGCTCGGCGTAGACGTCGCGGACCCGGGCGGCGTCGGCCTCCTGGCGCACTGCGCGACGGGCCCGGCGCTCGTCACGCTCGTCGCGTTGGCGGACCCGGTCCTGCAGCAGTCGGGTGCGCTCGATGTCCTCGTCGTCCCGGCCGGTGCTCACGCCCCCAGCCTACCGAGCACGAGGCGCTCGCTCCGTCCGGAGCGGGGCGGGCCCGACCTCAGCCGAGCGCGTCCCGCAGCAGCGCGATCTCGGTGGCCCGCTCGGCCGGTCCGCCGGGTGTCTCGAGGATGACCGGGGCGCCCGCGGCGCGGACGACCTCGACCAGGGCGGCGGTCTCGATCTCGCCGTCGGCGAGCGGCGCGTGCCGGTCGCGGCCGGAGTCGAAGCCGTCGCGAGAGTTGTTGCAGTGCACCAGGTCGATCCGGCCGGTGACGACCCGGACGTCGTCGACGACCGTGGCGAGGTCGAGCCCGCCGGCGTGGGCGTGGCAGGTGTCCAGGACCAGGCCGGCACCGAACTCGCCGACCGCGTCCCAGAGGGCCGTGATGGCGTCGAGCCGCCGCGCCATCGCCTTGTCGCCGCCCGCGGTGTTCTCGATCAGGACCGGGACGGGGAAGCCGCCGTCGGCCGCCTGCCGCTCGAACGCCTTGCGCCAGTTTCCGAACCCGACCTCGGGGTCGTCCTCGGCCAGCACGTGCCCGCCGTGGACCACGAGGCCCTTCGCGCCGATCTCGGCCGCCATCGTGGCGTGCTGGAGCAGCAGCTTGCGGCTCGGGATCCGGATCCGGTTGTTCGAGGTGGCGACGTTGAGCGCGTACGGGGCGTGCACGTAGACGTCGAGGCCGCTGGCGCGCAGGGACTCGGCGTGCGGGTGCGGTTTCGGCGCCTTCCAGTCCTGCGGGTCGGCCAGGAAGATCTGCACCGCTCCCGCACCGGACGCCTTCGCCTCCGCCACCGGGTCGGCGTCGTCGTGGCGGGCACCGGCGTGGACGCCGAGGACGAGGGTCGTGGCCATGACAGGGAGCGTAACCAGCGGGTCCGACCTACCGTCGAGCATGACCTCCACGAGCGACGCTCCCGACTTCTCCGGCCTGACCGCCCTGTTCGTCAACTGCACGCTGAAGCCCTCGCCGCAGACCAGCAACACCCAGGGCCTGGTCGACCTCAGCGCCGCGCTCATGACCGGCCTCGGTGTCGAGGTCGACCAGATCCGCGCGGTCGACCACGACATCGCCACCGGCATCTACCCCGACATGACCGAGCACGGGGCCGCCACGGACGAGTGGCCCGCCCTGTACGAGCGGGTGATGGCCGCCGACGTGCTGGTGCTGGCCGGCCCGATCTGGCTGGGCGACAACTCCTCGGTCACCAAGCGCGTGGTCGAGCGGCTCTACGGGAACTCCTCAGACCTCAACCCGCAGGGCCAGTGGTCCTACTACGGCAAGGCGGGAGGCTGCCTGGTCACCGGCAACGAGGACGGCGTCAAGCACTGCGCGATGAACCTGCTCTACAGCCTGCAGCACCTCGGCTACACGGTCCCGCCGCAGGCCGACGCCGGCTGGATCGGTGAGGTCGGACCCGGCCCCAGCTACCTCGACGACGGCTCCGGCGGCCCGGAGAACGACTTCACCAACCGCAACGTCACGTTCATGACCTACAACCTGCTGCACCTCGCGAGGATGCTGAAGGCCGACGGCGGCTACCCGGCCTACGGCAACCTCCCCGAGGCGTGGAAGGACGGCCAGCACTTCGGCCTGCACAACCCGCACTCGCACAACCCCGAGTACCGCTGACCACCCCCAGCGCGAGCACACGCGCGGGCACGTCCGTCGTGACGAGCGCTCATCGGTCCTTCGCGGGCACTTCTGCCCGCAGCCGTGCTCGGTCCTGGTCGGGCTGGTCCTTGGTCAGGTGCAGCAGCCACTGCTCGTCGCCGGTGTGGATCAGGGCGTAGCGGCGCACGCCGCCACGGCCGTGCAGGGTGAAGACCATCCGGCGCCCGGTGCGGTCCTCGTCGATCCAGGTCCCCTCGTCGGCGATCGACTTGTGCTCGTCCTCGAAGTCGACGTGGTCGAGGTCGTGGTCGTCGACGGCCACCGCGAGCCGGTCGCGTGCGGGGTCGTCCGGCAGCCCCTTCGGGACGGCCCAGCTGCGCAGCACGCCGTCCTCCTCGAGGCGCAGGTCGAAGTGCGGCCGGGGACGACGGTGGTCGTGCAGGACGAACCGCCGCTCCCCGACCGTGCTGCTCACGACGGCAGGCTCACAGCTTCTCGACCTTGACCCGCACCGGCTGCGCGTCGCCGACGGTGGCCGCGACGACGCCGTCGCCGAGCGGCAGCGCCTCGAGGTCGCCGCTGACACCCACGCTGTCGGCGAGGGTCTCGACGACGAGCAGGTCCTGGTGGTTGACCACGGCCTCCCACACCGTCGTGGACCCGGTGACGGTCAGGCGGATCCGGTCAGAGACGTGCAGGCCACCGGCGCGGCGCGCCTGCTGCACGACCCGGACCACGTCGTTGGCCAGCCCGGTCGCGGCGAGCTCGGGGGTGACGTGGGTGTCGAGGACCACGAAGCCGCCGCCGGGCAGCAGACCGACGACCTGCGACCCGCCGTCCTCCCCCTGCTGCACCACGGTCTCGAGCTCGTACTCGCCCTCCTCCAGCGCGATCCCTCCCGAGGTGACGACGCCGTCGTCGGCCACCGACCAGTCACCGGACTTCGAGCCGCGGATCGCCGGCTGGACGTCCTTGCCGAGACGCGGACCGGCGGCGCGCGCGTGGACCACGAGCCGGCGCTCGATACCGAGGTCCTGCTCACCGGCGTCGGCGAGATCGAGCAGCCGCAGCTCCCGGACGTTGACCTCGTACGTGACGAGGTCGGCGTACGGCGCGAGATCGGGTGCGCCGGAGGCCACCACGGTGAGCGACGGCAGGGGCAGACGGACCCGCAGGCCCTCCGCCTTGCGCATCGCCAGCGTCGACGAGCACACCTGGCGCACCGTCTCCATGGTCGTGACGAGGCCCTCGTCGAACGGCAGGTCGTCGGCCTCGGGCCAGTCGGTGAGGTGCACCGAGCGCCCACCGGTCAGCCCCCGCCACACCTCCTCGGTCACCATGGGCAGCAGTGGCGCGGCCACCCGGCAGAGCACCTCGAGCGAGGTGTACAGGGTGTCGAACGCGGCGGTGTCCTCGTCCCAGAACCGCTGCCGCGAGCGCCGCACGTACCAGTTGGTGAGCGTGTCGACGTAGGACCGCACGAGGTCGCACGCACCGGCGACGTCGAGGGCGTCGAGCGCCGCCTGCACCTGCTCGACCAACGAGCGCGTGGTCGAGAGCAGGTACCGGTCGAGCACGTTCTCCGACGCCGTGGACCACCGCGCCCGGTAGCCCGCACCGCCGTTGGCGACGTTCGCGTAGAGGGCGAAGAACGACCAGGTGCTCCACAGCGGCAGCATCGTCTGCCGCACGCCGTCCCGGATCGCCTGCTCGGTGACGACCAGGTTGCCACCGCGCAGGATGGGGCTGGACATGAGGAACCAGCGCATCGCGTCGGCGCCGTCGCGGTCGAAGACCTCGTTGACGTCGGGGTAGTTGCGCAGCGACTTGGACATCTTCTGGCCGTCGTCGCCCAGCACGACCCCGTGGGACACGCACGAGGAGAACGCCGGACGATCGAACAGTGCCGTCGCCAGCACGTGCAGCGTGTAGAACCAGCCGCGGGTCTGGCCGATGTACTCCACGATGAAGTCGCCCGGGAAGTGGTGCTCGAACCACTCGGTGTTCTCGAACGGGTAGTGCACCTGCGCGAACGACATCGAGCCGGAGTCGAACCAGACGTCGAGCACCTCGGGTACCCGGCGCATGGTGGAGCGCCCCGTCGGGTCGTCCGGGTTTGGACGGGTCAGCTCGTCGACGAACGGGCGATGCAGGTCGGCGACCTCCACGCCGAAGTCGCGCTGCAGCTCCTGCACCGAGCCGTACGCGTCGACCCGCGGGTAGGTAGGGTCGTCAGACTTCCAGATCGGGATCGGGCTGCCCCAGAAGCGGTTCCGGCTGATCGACCAGTCGCGGGCGTTGGAGAGCCACTTGCCGAACTGGCCGTGCTTGACGTGCTCGGGCACCCAGGTGATCTGCTCGTTGAGCTCGACCATCCGGTCGCGGAACGCCGTGACCTCGACGAACCACGACGAGACGGCCTTGTAGATCAACGGGTTCCGGCAGCGCCAGCAGTGCGGGTAGGAGTGGTCGTAGGTCTCGGACCGCACCACGTGGCCGGCCTCGCGCAGGTCGGCGGTGATGTGCCGGTTCGCCTCGAAGACCTGCTGGCCCTCGTACGGCGGCACCACGGAGGTGAACCGGGCGCGGTCGTCGACCGTCAGCACGGTGGGGATACCGCTGGCCTCGCAGAGCTTCTGGTCGACCTCGCCGTACGCAGGCGCCATGTGCACGACGCCGGTGCCGTCGGTTGTCGTGACCTCGTCGCCGCCGTCCAGCACCCGCCAGGCCTCGCCGGTGCCGAAGCGCTCGGTGTCGGTGAGGAAGTCGAAGAGTGGCTCGAACCGACGGCCGACGAGCTCAGAACCCTTGAGCCGTGAGACGACCCGGTCCCCGGCGTCCTTGCCGAGCTCGCGCCCGTAGGCGTGCAGCCGGGCCTCGGCCAGGACGTACCGCTCCCCCTCGTGCTCGACCACCACGTAGTCGACGTCGGGGCCCACGGCGACGGCGAGGTTGCTCGGCAGCGTCCACGGCGTGGTCGTCCAGGCCATGATCCGCTCGCCGGTCTCGAGCTTGAACCAGACGGTGAGCGAGGGGTCCTGGCGCGCCTGGTAGACGTCCTCGTCCATCCGCAGCTCGTGGTTGGACAGCGGGGTCTCGTCGACCCAGCAGTACGGCAGCACCCGGAAGCCCTCGTACACCCAGCCCTTGTCGTACAGGGTCTTGAACGCCCACATCACGCTCTCCATGTACGGCAGGTCGAGCGTGCGGTAGGCGTTCTCGAAGTCGACCCAACGGGCCTGGCGGGTGACGTACTCCTCCCACTCCCTCGTGTACTTCAGCACCGACGTTCGGCAGGCGTCGTTGAAGACCTCGATGCCCATCTCCAGGACGTCGCCGCGGCCCTTGATGCCCAGCTCGCGCTCGGCCTCCAGCTCGGCGGGCAGGCCGTGGGTGTCCCAGCCGAACCGGCGCTCGACCCGGCGACCGCGCATGGTCTGGTAGCGCGGGACGACGTCCTTGACGTAGCCGGTGAGCAGGTGGCCGTAGTGCGGCAGCCCGTTGGCGAACGGTGGGCCGTCGTAGAAGACGAACTCGTTGGCGCCGTCCTCGCCCGCGGAGCGGTTCTCGACGCTGGCGACGAAGGTGTCGTCCTGCCCCCAGTACCGGAGCACGCCCGCCTCGATCTGCGGGAACCGCGGCGACGACGGGACACCCTCGTCGGGGTTCGGGCCGGTGCTGACCTGCGGGTAGGTGCTCTCGCTCATGTCGTGCTCGCTCCTCGAACGGCCTGGGCCGACGCCCAGGACATCTCGGTGCGAGGACGACTGCTCCCGGGGATCCGGGGGCGCCGCGGTACCACCTCGCTTGCCCGCCACCACCTGCCGGCGTCGGGCCGCTCGTTCGTCCGGTGAGATCACGGGCCGGTCCCGTCCGGGTCTACTGGGGGCGCCCGCACCGGCGGGAGCCCCGTTCTTCCGGAGGCTCGCCGGTGATGGCCGGGTCGACGCCTGTACTGCTGATCGTACTCACCCGCACGAGGTGGCGTCGCGCCCCTTCGGCAGGGCTAGAGTGACGGCGCACCACCACGCGAGCCCCAGGGGAAGCCGGTCCGACTCCGGCGCTGACCCGCAACCGTAGGCACCCGGCCCAGGCTGGGGGCGAGCCGGAATGCCTGGAGCACGCGAGCGGCTCCTGTTCACCGTCGAGGTATGCGGGGCGGAGCCCCGAACGGTCAGCTCCCGTGCCCTCGTGCACGCAGCCACCGCGACGGGCGATGTCACGACACCGCTCATCCGGAAGGCTCCACCGATGTCCAGCACCACCACCACGACCCGCCCCCGGCGCGCCGTCCGCGTCGCCCTCACCGGCGCGCTCGCCCTCGCCCCCCTCCTGGCGGTGTCCGCGGCCCTGGTGCCCGCCACCGCCGCCGGACCCAGCGACACCGAGCTCGCCGCCGGCTACCTGCAGAGCCGGCTCGCCGCCGGAGGTCACGTCCTGAACCAGGAGTTCGGGGGCGTGCTGTACCCCGACTACGGGGTGACGGCCGACGCCGTCCTGGCGCTCGACGCCGCCGGCACCGGTCAGACCGAGGCCGCCGCCACCACGACCTACCTCGAGGACAACGTGCTGTCCTACACCGGTTTCGGCGACCCGGCAGAGATCTACGCCGGGCCTGTCGCCAAGCTCCTCAACCTCGCCGTGGCCCAACAGGTCGACCCCACCGACTTCGGAGGCACCGACCTGGTGACCACGCTCGAGGGCCTCGAGGACGTCGAGGGCCGGTTCTCCGACCAGTCGCAGTACGGCGACAACTCCAACGTCTTCGGCCAGTCGCTGGCCGTGGGCGGGCTCGCCCGGGCAGGTAGCGGCCCCTCGGCGGAGTCGGTGCAGCTGCTGCGTGACCAGCAGTGCGACGACGGCGGCTTCCCCGTGTTCTTCGCCGACGACTGCGTCAGCGACCCGGACGCCTCCGCCCTGGCGGTGCAGGCCCTGATCCGGGTGGCCGGCGCCGAGGACGGCCACGTGCTGGAGGGCCTGGACTACCTGGCCGTCCAGCAGGACGACACCACCGGCGCCGTGGGCGGTTCCGGCCCCACCGCGACCGTGAACGCCAACAGCACCGGGCTGGCCGGTCAGGCCTTCCTCGCCGGCGGGCGGGCGGACCACGCCCGGCTCGCCCAGGCCTACGTGCGCTCGCTGCAGTACGGCTGCGAGTTCCCCGAGGCCCTGCGTGGTGGCGTCGCCTACGACCGGGCCGCCTACGACCTGCGCCTGGCCGAGGGCGCGGACGCCGTGCCCAACGACCAGGACAACCGCTCGACCGCCCAGGCGGCGCTCGCCCTGGCCGGCACCCCGCTGTTCGTCGTGACCTCGGCCGGCGCCGACGCCGTGGCACCGACCCCGGACTGCGCCCCTTCGACCACCACCCCGCCGGTCGAGACCAGCACCTCGACCACGACCCCGCCGGTCGAGACGAGCACGGCCACCACGACGACCCCGCCGGTCGAGACCACCACCTCGGCGACGGGCGGCTCGTCGGCGACCGGCAGCACCTCGACCCCGGGCGGCGCCGTGCTCGGCGGCGACCGTGCCGCCCCGGTGCGTTCCGGCGCGTTGGCCGACACCGGCTCCGAGCCGTTGCCCGTCGTCGTGACGGCCCTGGTGCTCGTCGCGCTCGGTGGCGGTCTGCTGCTCGCCCGCCGCACCCCCCGGGGCCGGCACCAGTGAGGCCCGCGACCCTGCGTCCGCCCGGCGCCGCCGGCACCCTCGTCGTGGCGGCCGGGCTGGCCCTGGCCGGCCTGGTCGCCGCTCCGGCAGCGCCTGCCTCGGCGGCGGCATGCTCCGGCACGTCCGGCGTCACGGTCGTGATCGTCTCGTCGGTGCGCTGCGCGCCCGGTAACCCGGCCTCGGGCTTGGCCGCGCTGACGGCGGTCGCGTCAGTCGCGCAGGTGCAGCGTCAGCCCGGTTTCGTCTGCCGGATCGACGGCGCCCCCGCCGCCGACCCGTGCGTCAACACCCCGCCTGCCACGGCGTACTGGTCGTACTGGCGCGCACAGCCCGGCGGGAGCTGGCAGTACAGCAACCTCGGCGCCGGGTCCTCCGACCCGGCGCCCGGCAGCGTCGAGGGCTGGGCCTTCGGCTCCGGTCAACCGCCGTCCAGCAGGGCGCCCACCGCTCCGGCACCCACCCCGGCACCCGCACCGGCTCCCGCACCGGCACCCGCACCGGCTCCCGCACCGGCTGCCGACCCGTCCCCCGCCCCGTCCACCTCGCCGCCATCGGGGGGCGGCGGCGCGGGCGCGGGCGCGGGCGGGGCCGGGGGTTCGGGTTCGGGTTCGGCCGGCGGGTCGGGGTCGGCCGGCGGGTCCGGGTCGGGCGCCTCGGCGTCCGGCTCGGGCACCGCGGTGGGGACGCCGACCACCCGCGGCGGCTCGGGAGGCGCGGCCGACGCTGCCGCGCCGACCGCAGGTGCGACCACGGCGCCCACCGCTGCGGCAGCAGCCGGCACGACCGCTGCCACGACCGACGCCGCGACGACCGACGCCGCGGCCGACGACTCCTCGGACGACCCGACCGGCTCGGACGCCGGGTCCGCGGCCGGCAGCACCGCCGACGGCTCCGGCAGCCCGTCCGTGTCCCCGCTCCTCGGTGGCGGGCTCGTCCTCGGGCTCGGCGCGGCGGCGGCCACCGTGGCCTGGCGCCGGCGCGAGGCCGGCTGATCCGGGACGGTCAGCCATGACGCGCGTCCCTCGGTCGGTGCACCCCGGTGCCTGGTGGGCCTGGGCGCTCGGTCTGGCGACCGCCGCGAGCACCACGACCAACCCGCTGCTGCTCGGTCTGCTGCTCGCGGTGGCGTGCCTGGTCGTGGCGGCCCGGCGGGGTACCTCGCCGTGGGCGCGCGCGTTCCGGCTGTACCTGTGGCTCGGCGCGGCCATCGTCGTGGTCCGGGTCGTGCTGCACGTGCTGGTGGGCCTGAAGCTCGGCACCGTCGCGCTGCTCCCCGTCCCGGCCCTGATCATGCCGTCGTGGGCGGCCGGCATCCAGATCGGGGGGACGGTGTACCTCGAGGGTCTCGTGGGCGCCGTGACGCTCGCGCTGCGGCTGGCCGTGCTGGTGGTCTGCATCGGCGCAGCGAACGCGCTGGCGAACCCGAAGCGGCTGCTGCGGGCCTTCCCGGCCGCGCTGGCCGAGATCGGCACCGCCGTGGTGATCTCGGTGACCGCCGCGCCGCAGCTGGCCGAGAGCGTGCAGCGCGTCATCCGCGCGCGGCGACTGCGCGGCGACAGCGCCACGGGGCTACGAGCCGTCCGCCAGGTCGCGCTGCCGGTGCTGCAGGACACCTTGGACCGGTCGCTGCTGCTCGCGTCCGCGATGGACTCGCGGGGCTACGGTCACCGGGTGGACCAGGCACCCTCAGCCCGGCGGACCACGGCCACGCTCACCCTCGGGGGCCTGCTCGGCGCCTGCCTCGGGCTCTACGGGTTGCTCGACACCACGTCCCCGGTCTGGCTCGGAGTGCCCGTGCTGGTGCTGGGCCTCGTCCTGGCGGTGGCGGGGCTGTGGCTCGGCGGCCGCGCCGTGCAGCGCAGCTCGTACCGTCCCGACCCGTGGGCGCTCCCGGAGTGGACGACGGCGGCCGCCGGGGCGGTCACGGCGGGATGCCTGCTCGTGCAGGCCCGCCTGGACCCCGTCGCGATGACGATGCCGATCGAGCCCCTCAGCGCCCCGGCCCTGCCGCTCCTCGCGCTCCTCGGAGTCCTGGTCGGTGCGCTCCCGGCCGTCCTCACGCCCGAACCGCCCAGATCACCTGCGCGAAAGGCAGTGTCACGAGCTCCGACACTGGCGAAGGGCGGTGCCGCGTGAGCGCCGTCCTGCTCGAGGGTGTGTCGGTGACCTACCCCGGCGCTGAGCGCCCGACGCTGGTGGGAGTCGACCTCGCCGTCGACGAGGGCGAGCTCGCCCTGGTCGTGGGCCGTACGGGCTCCGGCAAGAGCACCCTCCTCGGCGTCGTCAACGGCACGGTCCCCCACTTCAGCGGCGGCCTGCTCAACGGCCGGGTCGTGGTGCACGGCCGCGACACCCGCACGCACCGCCCGCGTGACCTGGCCGACCTCGTCGGCGTCGTCGGCCAGGACCCGATCGCCGGCTTCGTCACCGACACGGTCGAGGAGGAGCTCGCCTACGCGATGGAGCAGCTCGCCCTCCCCGCCCCGGTGATGCGCAAGCGGGTCGAGGAGACCCTGGACGTGCTCGGGATCGCCGATCTGCGCGACGCCCCGCTGCGCGAGCTCTCCGGCGGGCAGCAGCAGCGGGTCGCGATCGGGTCCGTCCTCACCGCCCACCCGCGCGTGCTCGTGCTGGACGAACCCACCTCGGCGCTGGACCCCACCGGCGCCGAGGAGGTGCTCGCCGCGATCACCCGGCTGGTGCACGACCTCGCCGTCACCGTGCTGGTCGCCGAGCACCGGGTGGAGCGGGTGCTGCAGTACGCCGACCGCGTCGTGCACGTCGGCACCGACGGCCGGGTCACCGACGGCCTCCCGGCCGAGATGATGCTGACCTCCGACGTCGCGCCTCCGGTCGTCGAGCTCGGACGCTGGGCGGGGTGGCGCCCGCTCCCGCTGTCGGTGCGCGACGCCCGCCGCGCCGGCGTGCGGCTGCGGGAGGCCCTGCCCGACGCGTCCCCCACCGACCTGTCAGCGCCTCGACCGGTCGCAGCGGGTCGAGGGGCTGACAGGTCGGTCGGGACGGCCCTGTCCGCGCGCGGAGTGGTCGTGAGGCACGGCGACGTCGTCGCGGTGGCCGGCGTCGACCTCGACCTGCGTGCCGGCGAGGTCGCCGCCCTGATGGGACGCAACGGCGCGGGCAAGTCCTCGTTGCTGTGGGCGGTGCAGGGCAGCGGGCGGCTGACCTCGGGCCGGGTCCGGGTGGGGGCCGCCCCCGGACGCGACCCGCGCTCGATGGACGCCCGCACCCGCCGCGCGGCCGTCGGGCTCGTGCCGCAGACCGCCTCCGACCTGCTCTACCTCGAGACGGTGGCCGCCGAGTGCGACCAGGCCGACCGCGAGAGCTCGGCCCCGACGGGCTCCTGCTCCGCCCTCCTGGAGCGGATCGCGCCCGGCACCAGCCGGACCCTCCACCCCCGCGACCTCAGCGAGGGGCAGCGGCTGGCGCTCGTCCTGGCCGTCCAGCTCACCGCCGACCCGCCCGTCCTGCTCCTGGACGAGCCCACCCGGGGGCTCGACTACACCGCGAAACGTGGACTGCGCCAGGCGGTCCAGGAGCTCGCGGGGCAAGGACGCGCCGTCCTGCTGTCGACCCACGACGTCGAGTTCGTGGCCGAGACGGCACACCGCGTCGTCGTGATGGCCGCCGGAGAGGTGGTCGCCGACGGACCGACGTCCGAGGTCGTGGTCTCCTCTCCCGCCTTCGCGCCGCAGGTCGCCAAGGTGACCTCTCCCGGCCACTGGCTCACCGTGGACCAGGTGCGCGCGGCGCTGCCGGCGGGTGCGCCGTGACCGCTGCCGTGGGCACCGAGGTCCCGCGCACGGTGCGGGCCATCGCGCTGCGGCCGCGGTCGACCGTCGCCATCGCGCTCGTCACCGTCGCGGGGGTGCTGGCCTTCGGCTGGCCGCTGCTGGTCGATCCCGGTGCGGCGCTGGCGCACGGCAACGACGCGCCCCTGGTGTTCGGCCTGCTGCTCCCGCTGCTGCTCGCCGTCGTGCTCTTCGAGATCGGCGAGGGCGGCCTGGACGTCAAGGCGCTGGCGATGCTCGGCGTGCTGTCCGCGGTCGGTGCCGCCCTGCGTCCGCTCGGAGCCGGGACGGCCGGCCTGGAGACCGTGTTCTTCCTGCTCGTCCTCGGCGGCCGGGTGTTCGGCGCCGGCTTCGGCTTCGTGCTGGGCGCGACCACCCTGTTCGCCTCCGCCCTCATCACCGGCGGAGTGGGCCCCTGGCTGCCGTTCCAGATGCTCGGCGCCGCGTGGGTGGGGCTGGGCGCCGGCCTGCTGCCACGGGCGTCGGGCAAGGGCGAGATCGTCCTGCTCGCCGCCTACGGCGCCGTCGCGGGCCTCGCCTACGGGTTCGTGATGAACCTGTCGTTCTGGCCGTTCGCCGCCGGTGACGGCACCGGCCTGTCGTTCGTGCCGGGAGAGCCGCTGCTCGAGAACCTGCACCGCTTCGTGCTGTTCACCCTGGCCACCTCGCTCGGCTGGGACCTCGGCCGCGCAATCACCAACGTGGTGCTGATCTGCCTCACCGGCCGTGCTGTGCTGTCGACGCTGCGCCGGGCCGCCCGCAAGGCCGCCTTCGACGCCCCGGTGCGGTTCGAGCCCTAGCTCGTCAACGGCGTCCGCCACACCGAGACGTGGCTCTCGCTGTCGGCGGTGAAGTCGCCCCCACGCCAGTCGGAGTACCGGTGCTCCAGCTGCATCCCCGCCAGCTGCGCCATCAGGTCGCACTCAGAGGGCCACAGGTACCGGAAGTTGCTGGCCCCGTAGCGGACGGATCCGTCGGCCTGCGTCGTGTAGTGGTGCGACGTGCCCCTGCTGGGTCACCACGTCGTAGGTGTCGAAGCCGAGGTGCCGCTCCCCCACGTGGAAGGGGACGGCGGCCTGTCCCGGTGGCAAGCGCCTGAGCGGTGGCACCCACAGCTCGATCACGAAGCGCCCGCCGGAGCGCAGGTGCCGGGCCGCGTTGCGGAAGCACGCGACCTGCTCGGCCTGGGTGCGCAGGTTCCCGATCGCGTTACAGACGAGGAAGACCAGGGAGAACTCGCCCGGCGCCCGGGTGGTGGCCATGTCCCCGACGACCACGGGCAGCGCCTGCTCGTCGACCTTGCGGCGCAGCCGGGCCACCATCGGTTCGGACAGCTCGATTCCCGTGACGGGGACACCACGCGCCGCGAGCGGCACCGCGACGCGGCCGGTACCGACCGCGAGCTCCAGCGCCGCACCGTCACCGGCCAGACGGGCGAGCAGGTCGACGGCGGGGCCGAGCACGGCAGGGGCGAACATGTCGGCCGATGAGTCGTCGTACCGCTCCGCCGTCGACTCGTCCCACAGGTCGCTGCTCGTCATGCCCCGACCCTCGCCCGGGCGGGCTCGTCCTGTCGACCGCATTCGGTCACCGTGCCACCGGCCCCGACCGGTTCGCCCTGCCGGTGCCTGCTCTGGGAGGATCCGGACCATGACCGACGCCCCCGCGCAGCGCGCCGCCACCGTCCCCGACAAGCCGTCCCTCGACGGTCTGGAGGCCAAGTGGTCGCGGGTCTGGGAGGACGAGCGGGTCTACTCCTTCGACCGCACGGCCGAGCGCGAGCGGGTGTTCAGCATCGACACCCCGCCGCCGACCGTCTCCGGCTCGCTGCACGTGGGGCACGTGTTCTCCTACACGCACACCGACCTCGTCGCCCGGTTCCAGCGGATGCGCGGCAAGGCCGTCTTCTACCCGATGGGCTGGGACGACAACGGGCTGCCGACCGAGCGCCGGGTGCAGAACTTCTACGGCGTGCGCTGCGACCCCTCGGTGGCCTACGACCCCGACTTCGTGCCGCCGGCCAAGCCCGACCCGAAACGGCAGCTCCCGGTCTCGCGCCGCAACTTCATCGGCCTGTGCGAGGAGCTCACGGCGGTCGACGAGAAGGCGTTCGAGGCGCTGTGGCGCCAGCTCGGCCTCTCGGTCGACTGGTCCACCCTCTACTCGACGGTGAGCGACGACTCCCGCGCCGTCGCGCAGAAGGCGTTCCTGCGCAACCTGTCCCGCGGCGAGGCGTACTCGTCCGAGGCGCCGTCCCTGTGGGACGTCACCTTCCAGACCGCGGTGGCGCAGGCCGAGCTGGAGGCCCGCGAGTACCCGGGGCACTACCACCGGGTCGCGTTCCACCGGCCCGACGGCACCGCCGTGCACATCGAGACGACCCGACCGGAGCTGATCCCTGCCGTCGTGGCGCTGATCGCGCACCCCGACGACGAGCGGTACCAGCCGCTCTTCGGTAGCACCGTGACCTCGCCCCTGTTCGGCGTCGAGATCCCCGTCCTGGCCCACCACGCGGCCGAGATGGACAAGGGCGCGGGCATCGCGATGTGCTGCACCTTCGGCGACCTCACCGACGTCCAGTGGTGGCGAGAGCTGCAGCTGCCCACCCGCGCCGTGGTCGGCCGCGACGGGCGGGTGCTGCGCGACCTGCCGGAGTGGCTGGCCGGCGGACCGGGCGAGGGTCTGTACGCCGAGCTCGCCGGCAAGACCACGTTCTCGGCGCGCGAGGCGGTCGTCGAAGCCCTGCGGGAGACCGGCGATCTCGACGGCGAGCCCAAGGCCACGCAGCGGATGACGAACTTCTACGAGAAGGGCGACAAGCCGCTCGAGATCGTCACCTCGCGGCAGTGGTACATCCGCAACGGCGGTCGGGACGCCGACCTGCGAGAGACGATGCTGGAACGCGGGCGGGAGCTGGCCTGGGTGCCCGACTTCATGCGGCACCGCTACGAGAACTGGGTGGGCGGCCTCAACGGCGACTGGCTGGTGAGCCGGCAGCGCTACTTCGGCGTGGCGTTCCCGGTCTGGTACCCGCTCGACGCCGACGGGCAGGCGGACCACGACGCGCCGATCCTCGCCGACGAGGCGTCGCTCCCGGTGGACCCGTCGTCCGACGCCGCGCCGGGCTTCACCGAGGACCAGCGGGACCGGCCGGGCGGGTTCACGGGGGATCCGGACGTGATGGACACCTGGGCGACGTCGTCGCTGAGCCCGCACATCGTCTGCGGCTGGGAGCGCGACCCCGACCTGTTCGCCCGCACCTTCCCGATGGACCTGAACACCCACGCCCACGAGATCATCCGGACCTGGCTGTTCTCCCGCGTGGTGAGGGCGCACTTCGAGAACGGCTCGCTGCCGTGGACCCGGTCGATGATCTCCGGGTTCGTCGTCGACCCCGACCGCAAGAAGATGAGCAAGTCGAAGGGGAACGCGGTCGTGCCCACCGAGATCCTGGACCGGTTCGGGGCCGACGCCGTCCGCTGGCGCGCGGCGATGGCCCGTCCGGGTATGGACTCGCCCTTCGACGAGACCCAGATGAAGGTCGGCCGCCGGCTGGCGATCAAGGTGCTCAACGCCAGCAAGTTCGTGCTGGGCATCAGCGGCGAGTCGGCCGACGTCTCACGGGTCACCGAACCGCTGGACACCTCGATGCTCGCCGGGCTGGCCACCACGGTGCGTGAAGCCACTGCGGCGTTCGAGGAGTTCGAGTACACCCGCGCGCTCGAGGTCAGCGAGCGGTTCTTCTGGACCTTCTGCGACGACTACCTCGAGCTGGTCAAGGAACGCGCCAACGGCCAGGGCGATGGCGCCGCCTCGGCGAGAGCCGCTCTGACCGTTGCGCTCTCGGTGCAGCTGCGGCTGCTCGCACCGATCCTGCCGTACGCCACCGAGGAGGCCTGGTCGTGGTGGCAGGACGGTTCGGTGCACCGCGCCTCCTGGCCCGTGCCGCAGGAGTGCGGCGAGGGCGGCGACCCCGCGGTGCTGACCGCCGTGGCCACGGCCCTGGCCGGCGTGCGTGGCGCCAAGTCGCAGGCCAAGGTCTCGCAGCGCACCGACGTGCGCCGGGCCGTGGTCACCGGATCGCAGGACGCCCTCGACCGGGTGCGCGCCGGGACCGACGACCTGCGCGCCGCCGGACGCGTGGCGGCGCTCGACCTGGTGGCCGGCGGCGACGACGTCGTGGTCTCGGACGTGGAGCTGGTGGCCGCAGCCGAGTGACGGGCTGGCGGCCGTGCGAGGATGCGGCCGTGGACGACGACGCGCACTGGGCCCTGGTCGACCGCGCACGCGCCGAGGCCGGTGACGACTCCCCCGAGACCGTCTCCGAGACGCTCGTGTCGCTGCTGGTCCAGCTGCCGCCCGCCCAGGTGGTCGAGGCCGGCGAGGCGTACGAGCGGATCAGCCGCCGGGGCTACCGGTGGCCGCTCTGGGGCGCGGCGTACATGCTCAACGGCGGCTGCGGCGACGACGGCTTCGACTACTTCCGTGGCTGGCTGGTCAGCCGGGGGCGGGCGGTGTTCGAGGCCGCGCTGGCCGACCCGGAGTCCCTGGCCGTGGTGGTCACGACCGACGAGCTCTACGAGGTGGAGTGCGAGGACGTCCTCGGCGCCGCCTGGGAAGCCCATCAGCAGCTCACGGGCCGCGACCTCCCACCGTCCTCGAGCCCCGAGCCGCTGCCCGACCTCGGCGAGGGCTGGGACTTCGACGACGAGGACGAGATGCGCCGCCGCTACCCGCGGATCAGGGCGCTGGTCGACAGCGCGCAGGCCGAGGCCTGAGGCTCCCCCCGGGTCAGCGCGGGACGACGACCGCCCAGAGCCGGTCCCAGCCGCTGATCCGGGCCCGCTGCTCGCACAGGGCGACCCGCTCGACCCGGTGCCGGCGGCCGGTCCCCGGGTCGTACAGGTCGATCCAGGACGGACCGGCGGCCACCGCCAGGACGACGTGCCGGGGCAGCAGCCCGTTGCCGACGTACAGCGGCACCGGGATGCCCCGGGCGACCGTGGCCCGCAGCCGGCCCAGCGCCTGCTCGACGTCGGTGGGGTCGGTGCCGTCGACCCGCAGCACCCGGAACCGGACCGACCGCGCGTGCCCGAGGTCGTCGAGGGCGTCGCGCAGACCCCACGGCGGCGTGCCCAGGGCGATCGGCCACGGCAGCCTGAGCCGGCCGCCACCGGCGCCGGACCGGACGGCGCGGTTGGTCGACGCCTGGACCGACCGCTCCAGCACGGCCCAGCGCTCCGCGACCTCCTGGGGCGTGCCGTCGAGCAGGGCGTCGGCGTAGGCGCGGTCGGTGAGCAATCGGAACATCGCGATCGAGCTGCTGCCGCACGTCGTGGGCGACTGCTGCCGGAAGGCGTCGCCGCGGCCGCGCACGACCTCGTCGAGGCGGCGGGCCAGCCCGGCCGACACGCCGACCGCGGCTCTCGTGGGCGGGACCGTGCGCGGACGGCGCAGCCGCCACAGCGCGCCTGCGGCAGCAGCGGCCAGGGCGCCGACCGGCGCTGCGAGCGAGGTGGGAAGAGGTGCCACCGGCTCGGTCAGGCCGACTTGTCGCGGCGCTCCCGCTTGCGGGGCTCGGCCTTCTCGCGCGGCACGAGGGTGGGCAGGACGTTCTCCATCACGACCTCGCGGGTGACGACCACGCGGGCGACGTCCTCGCGGGAGGGGACGTCGAACATGACGGGCATCAGCACCTCCTCCATGATCGCCCGCAGCCCACGGGCACCGATACCACGCAGGATCGCCTGCGACGCCACCGCCTCGACGGCGTCGTCGGTGAACTCCAGCTCGACGTTGTCGATCTCGAACATCCGCTGGTACTGCTTGATGAGGGCGTTCTTCGGCTCGGTGAGGATGCGCACCAGCGCGTCGTTGTCGAGCGGCGAGACCGTGGTGATGACGGGCAGCCGACCGATGAACTCCGGGATCAACCCGAACTTCATCAGGTCCTCCGGCATCACCTCGCCGAAGACGTCTGCCGCGTCCATCGGGCTGTGGAGCTGGGAGCCGAACCCGATCCCGTTCTTGCCCTTGCGGTTCTGGATGACGTCGTCGAGGCCGGCGAAGGCACCGCCCACGATGAACAGCACGTTGGTGGTGTCGATCTGGATGAACTCCTGGTGCGGGTGCTTGCGCCCGCCCTGCGGCGGGACGCTGGCGGTGGACCCCTCGAGGATCTTCAGCAGGGCCTGCTGGACGCCCTCGCCGGAGACGTCGCGGGTGATCGACGGGTTCTCGGCCTTGCGGGCGATCTTGTCGACCTCGTCGATGTAGATGATCCCGGTCTCGGCCTTCTTGACGTCGTAGTCGGCGGCCTGGATCAGCTTGAGCAGGATGTTCTCGACGTCCTCGCCGACGTAGCCGGCCTCGGTGAGCGCGGTGGCGTCGGCGATCGCGAACGGGACGTTCAGCATCTTCGCCAGCGTCTGTGCGAGATAGGTCTTGCCGCAGCCCGTGGGGCCGATCAGCAGGATGTTCGACTTCGCGATCTCGACCTGGTCGTCGCCCTTCTTCGCGGTCTCACCGGCCTGGATCCGCTTGTAGTGGTTGTAGACCGCCACCGACAGCGCCCGCTTCGCGGGGTCCTGCCCGATGATGTACTCACCGAGGAAGTCGAAGATCTCGCGCGGCTTCGGCAGCTCGACCAGGCCGAGCTCGCTGGCCTCGGCGAGCTCCTCCTCGATGATCTCGTTGCACAGGTCGATGCACTCGTCGCAGATGTACACGCCTGGACCGGCGATCAGCTTCTTGACCTGCTTCTGGCTCTTCCCGCAGAACGAGCACTTCAGCAGGTCCGCGCCGTCTCCCATGCGTGCCACGGATCCGGTTCCTTCCTCCTGGGCCGGCGAGGACGCCGACCTCCACCTTCATTGGACACCACCGAGGGCTCCGGTGTCAGCGCCCTTCCACCGCGTGTCCGGTCGGGTTGTGACCGGCCGGTGCGTCGGCGGCGCCTCGGAGGTGCGTCGTCAGGACGCCGAGGACGAGGGAAGCTGCTCGGTGCGACCCTTGCGGTACTCCAGCACCTGGTCCACGAGACCGTACTCCACGGCCTGCGCGGCGGTGAGGATCTTGTCCCGCTCGATGTCGAGGCGGACCTGCTCGGAGCTGCGGTTCGAGTGGTGCGCGATGGTGTCCTCGAGCCAGGTACGCATCCGCACCGCCTCGTTGGCGTGGATCTCGATGTCCGAGGCCTGCGCGTAGTCGCCGCTGGACAGCGCCGGCTGGTGGATCAGGATCCGGGCGTTGGGCAGGGCGAGCCGCTTGCCCGGCGCGCCGGCGGCGAGCAGCACGGCGGCCGCGGAGGCCGCCTGGCCCAGCACGGCGGTGACGATGTCGGGCTTGACGTACATCATCGTGTCGTAGATGGCCGTGAGCGCCGTGAACGAGCCGCCGGGGCTGTTGATGTACATGGTGATGTCGCGGTCGGGGTCCATCGACTCCAGCACCAGCAGCTGGGCCATGACGTCGTCGGCCGAGGCGTCGTCGACCTGCACGCCGAGGAAGATGATGCGGTCCTCGAACAGCTTGTTGTACGGGTCCTGGCGCTTGAAGCCGTACGCGGTGCGCTCCTCGAACTGAGGAAGGATGTAACGGCTGGAGGGCCGGTGGCCGGCGAGGCCGCCGGGCAGCTGCGGGGTGCTGGGGTCGATCACGAGGACTCCTCTGGGGCCGTCGAGCGGGCTGGTGTCAGGGGCGGGGCGGGTGTCACGCGTCGGTGCCGCCACCACCGGCGACGGCGCCGGAGTGCGCCTCGACGTGGTCGATGAAGCCGTACTCCTTGGCCTCCGCGGCGGTGAACCAGCGGTCGCGGTCGTTGTCCTTGGAGATCTGCTCGACGCTCTGGCCGGTCTGCTCGGCGGTCAGCTCGGTGAGCGTCCGCTTCATGTTGTTGATCAGCTCGGCCTGGATCCGGATGTCGGTGACCGTCCCGCCGAAGCCGCCGGAGGGCTGGTGCATCATGATCCGCGCGTGCGGGGTGGCGTAGCGCTTGCCCTGGGCGCCCGAGGAGAGCAGGAACTGACCCATCGAGGCCGCCAGGCCCATGCCCACCGTCGCGACGTCGGGCTTGACGTACTGCATCGTGTCGTAGATGGCCATGCCGGCCGTGACCGAGCCGCCGGGACTGTTGATGTAGAGCCAGATGTCCTTGTCCGGGTCCTCCGCGGCCAGCAGCAGCATCTGCGCGCAGATGGCGTTGGCGTTGTCGTCGCGGACCTCGGAGCCGAGCCAGATGATCCGCTCGCGCAGGAGGCGCTGGAAGATGTGGTCGTCGAGCCCGAAGGGCTGGCCGCTGCCGCGCGCCGTGATCTCGGCACCCGCCTGCTGGTAGTCGCCCACGCTTGTTGCTCCGTCCGTCATCGTCTGTGTGACGGCGGCCGGGTCGCAGCGTGCCTGCGGGGACCGGCTGCCGTCGGCCGTCATCGACCCTAACGCGGCGGCTGCGCGGGCCACTCCCGACCCGACCGCTGTTCGCTGTCGGCGCACGGCCCCTGTCGCTGCCCGGGGAACCCCAGGAACCTGCCCGGGCACCCGAACACATCTGCTCGGGGACACCGAGGAAGAGGCGTGCAGCCGCCGATCGAGCGCGGGATCAGCGCTCGTCGAGCTCCACCTGGCCGGCCGGGATCGACGTCGAGGCGTCGACCGCCTGCTCGGCGTCGTCCCTGTGCTCCTGCTCGTGCTGGTCGCCGTCGGCCTCGGGCTGCTCACCGGCCGGGCGCGGCGGCACGAGGTCGTCGAGGTCCACCGGGTTGCCCGCGGCATCGGTGATCGTGGCGCCCTCCAGCACCACCGCGAGGCCCTTGCGGCGCGCGACCTCGCCGACCATCGCCTGCACCTGGCCGGCCTGGTCGACCGCCTGGGCGAACGCGTTGGGGTCCATGCCGTAGCGCGGGGCCTGGGCGACGAGGTACTCGATCAGCTCGCCCTGGGAGACCTGGACCTCCTCCTTGTCGACGATGGTGTCGAGCACGAACTGGGTGCGCAGGGCGGTGGTGACCTCCTCGGTCACCTCGACCCGGTGCTCGTCGTCCTCGAGCCGGTTCTCGCCCTCGAGGTGTGCCTGCACCTCGGACTCGACCAGCTTCTCCGGGACGGGGACGTCGACGGCGGCGAGCAGGGCCTCGAGGACCTTGTCGCGGGCGCCGAGCCCGGCCTGGAACTTCTTCGCCTGCGCGGCCTGGCTCCTGAGGTCCTCCTTGAGCTCGGCCACGGTCTCGAACTCGGAGGCCAGCTCGGCGAACTCGTCGTCGGCCTCGGGGAGCTCGCGCTCCTTGACCGAGACCGCGGTGACGGTGATCCGCGCGGTCTCGCCGGCGTGCTCGCCGCCGGCGAGCGCGGCCTCGAACGTGGTCTCCTCGCCGGCGGACAGGCCGGTGAGGGCCTCGTCCAGGCCCTCGATCATGTTGCCGGCGCCGACCTGGTAGCTGATGCCCTTGGCGGTGTCGATCTCCTCGTCGCCGATCATGGCCACCAGGTCGAGGGAGACGAAGTCGCCGTCGCCCGCGGCGCGCTCGACGCCCACCAGGGTGCCGAACCGCTCGCGCAGGGCGTCCAGACGCTCCTGGACGTCGGAGTCGGTCACCTCGAAGTCGTCGATCTGGACCGCGAGGGTGGAGTAGTCGGGGAGGGTGACCTCGGGCCGGACGTCGACCTCGACGGTGAACCTGAGGTCACCGCCCTGGGCGGGGTCGGGCACGTCGGTGATGTCGACCTCGGGCTGGCCGAGCGGGCGGATCTTCGCCTCGTCCGCGGCCTTGCTGTAGAGCCCCGGGAGGGCGTCGTTGATGGCCTCC
The DNA here is from genome assembly GCA_038213835.1 of Actinomycetales bacterium. GTDB lineage: Bacteria > Actinomycetota > Actinomycetes > Actinomycetales > CAWJMD01 > JBBQSN01. Next base: position 1,455 of record JBBQSN010000021.1, on the reverse strand, counting down.
TGGAGCACCGCGCCGCGACCCACCCGCTGGTCGATGATGCGGGCCGGGATCTTGCCCTTGCGGAACCCGGGGACGGTGATCTGCTCGCCGATCGCCTTGTACGCCGCGTCCATGTTGGCCGCGAGCTCGTCGAAGGGCACCTCGACGGTCAGCTTGACCCGGGTGGGGTTGAGGGTCTCGACGTCGCTCTTCACGCAGGGGCTCCAGAGGGTTGGATCGGGGGTGCACCGGGGGACCGGCCGCGGGCGGTGCCCGGGCAGCGCGCCGACGCGCGCCAGGACGGCCGGATCAGCGGCCCACTGTACCGGCCGGACCCCCGCTGCCCGAAACCGCCGGTTCAGGCGGACCCGCTGCCGCTCCGCCGCCCGCCGGCCCGAAGGGAGCCGCGTGATCACGGCACCCGCCCGATCACAGGACGTCGACACCCACGCCGATCGCACCGGGCCGCGGGTGGGAGCGCACGCCGCCCGTCCTGGTGCCGGCGGGTGGCACCCTCGCAGCGCCGTGCGGTCGATCGTGGTCGGGGTACCCGGATTCGAACCGGGGGCCTTCCGCTCCCAAAGCGGACGCGCTACCAAGCTGCGCCACACCCCGCGACGCGGTCAGGGTACTGCCGCGCCACCTGAGGTCATGCAGCGCCGGGAACCGTCCGGCCGACCGTGCAACGGCCGAGTCGTCGGTCCGGCTCGACGCCGGGCACGTCATCTGGTCGACCTACCCCCCGTGGACGACGAGCCCTCCCGGGTGTGGTCGGCGGAAGGGTGCGCCGGCGTCCCCGCGCTCCTCGAGACCCCCGGCCTGGTCCGCGCCGTCTCGTGGCCGGACCTGTACCTCTCGACTCCCGACGACCCGTGGCTGGTGCGGCTCGACGCCCGGACCGGCGAGGCCGTCGACCTGCCCCGACCCGACGTCCAGACCGGAGACCTGGGCGGTCCGACGGACTCCTGCACGACCCCGGGACCGGCTCGAGGGTGGGCGTCGACGGGGAGGTGTGGACGAGCGGGCCGTGGGCGGTGTCGCTCGCGGACGACGGCTACCGGGTCGTCCGCGCCGGCTGAGCGGCTCTATCCTGGTCGCGCGCACCTGCCCTCGGCAGGCGTCGCGGGTGTAGCTCAATGGTAGAGCTCCAGCCTTCCAAGCTGGTCATGCGGGTTCGATTCCCGTCACCCGCTCAAGCACGAACCCGCAGGTCAGGGGCGGTTTACCCCTCGACTCGGCTGACCGCGCATGACCGCCGTTGGCCTGTTGTGAGCGCCCTTAAGCCCACGGCTAACCCCAATACCGTTAAGTTAGAGTGACACGGGTGTAGTTTGGCGGCATGCCAAGAGCGGGTTGGAGGAAGCCGGAGTCGGATCGTCGGTTGTCGGATCTGGTGTCGGTGGGGGTGTTGACCAGGGTGTTTCCTGCGGAGCTGGTCGATGAGGTGATCGCCGAGGTCGGCCGGACCGAGCAGCG
>JBBQSN010000020.1:0-27916 GCA_038213835.1 Actinomycetales bacterium | reverse complement strand
GGCGGCTCGGGGCGCACGACCTGCGCGGAGCGCTGAGGATGGGCGTCGACGGCATCTGGCTGGCCCTGGGCCTGGGCCTGGTGCTGTGGGCGGTCGCCGGCCTGGGTGCCCCGTGGGTCGTCACCGCCCTCGGCGCCTCGGAGCAGGTCGCCCCCTTCGCGGTCAGCTACCTGCGGTGGTCGCTGCCCGGCGTCCCGGCGATGCTCGTCGTGCTCGCCTCCACCGGGGTGCTGCGCGGCCTGCAGGACACCAGGACGCCGCTCGTGGTCGCCGTCGCCGGAGCGGTCGTCAACGTGGTCCTGAACTACGTGCTCGTGTATCCGGTCGGCCTGGGCATCGCCGGCTCCGGCCTCGGCACCTCGCTCGCGCAGATCGGCATGGCGCTCGCGCTGGCCCGCGTGGTCGTTCGCGCGGCGAGGGCCGAGCAGGCGCCGCTGCGTCCCGATCGCGCCGGGATCGTCTCCGCCGCCCGCGGCGGGGTACCCCTGGTGGTGCGGTCCGTGGCGATGCGCGCGGTGCTGCTGGTGCTCGCGGCCGCGGCAGCCGTCCAGGGCGACGCCCAGCTGGCCGGGCACCAGGTCGTCTTCACGATCTGGATCTTCACCTCCTTCGTGCTGGACGCCCTGGCCATCGCCGGCCAGGCCCTGACCGGACGGTTCCTCGGCGCGGGCGACGTCGAGGGTGCCCGGTCGGCCACCCGGCGGATGGTGCAGTGGGGCCTGGGCTTCGGCGCGGTCGTCGGTGTCCTGCTGCTGCTGTCGGCCCCCTGGGTCGGACGGCTGTTCAGCCCCGACACCGCGGTGCAGGACGTGATCGCCGTCGCCCTGGTCCCGGTGGCCCTCACGCAGCCGATCTCCGGCTACGTCTTCGTCGTCGACGGCGTGCTGATCGGCGCGGGCGACGGCCGCTACCTCGGCGCGGTCTCGGTCATCACGGCCGTGGTGTTCGTCCCGCTGGCCGGTCTGGTGCTCTGGGTCGGACCCGGCGGCACGGCCGGCCTGGTCTGGCTCTGGGTCGCGTTCACCGTCGGCTGGATGGGTGCCCGCACCGTCACGCTCTACCTGCGCGAGCGCTCCGGGAGGTGGCTGGTCACCGGTGCCACCCGCTGAGGCGCGCCGCCGTTCACCCGATGGCCATCACCCCGACGGCGGAGGGTCACCCCCTTCGCGTGCTCCACCCAGCACGATCCACCCATGGGCCTTCCTGAGCTTCCGCTCGCCAGCCGTCGCACCGTCCTGCGAGGAGCGGTGGCGTCGGCGGGCGCCGTGGCGCTCTCGGCGCGTGGATTCGATCGCGAGGCGGCCGCCGCTCCGTCCCGACGCGGGGTCTTCGGCTACGGGGTCGCCTCGGGCGACCCGCTCGCCGACCGGGTCGTCATCTGGACCCGCGCGACACCACCGACGCGGCCGGGACGACCCGCCGCCACACCCGGCTCGGGCCACGGCGATCCGGTGACCGTGCGCTGGGAGGTCGCCACCGACCGCGAGATGCGCCACGTCGTCCGCCGCGGCCGGGTGCGCACCGGCCCGCGCACCGACCACACGGTCAAGGTCGACGTCATCGGGCTGCGTCCCTACACCCGCTACTTCTTCCGGTTCAGCGCGCACGGTCAGGAGAGCTCGCTCGGCGTCACCCGGACGGCACCGGACGTCGCTGGTGAGACCCACGCCCTGCGGATGGCCCTGGTGTCGTGCTCCAACTACACCGGCGGCTGGTTCACGGCCTACCGCGCGATCGCCGACCGCACCGACCTCGACCTGGTCCTGCACGTCGGCGACTACCTCTACGAGTACGGCAACGGCGAGGACCGGTACGGGCCGGACGAGCTGGTCGGCGTCCGCGACCACGAGCCGGCCACCGAGATCGTCTCGCTGCGGGACTACCGGCTGCGGCACGCCCTGCACAAGGCCGACGCCGACCTGCGCGAGGCGCACCGCGTGCACCCGTGGATCACGATCTTCGACGACCACGAGCTGACCAACGACGCGTGGTCGGACGGTGCGGAGAACCACGACATCCGTGAGGGGGACTTCTACGCCCGCCGGGACGCGGCGTTCCAGGCCTACCTGGAGTGGATGCCGTTCCGGTTGCCCGACCAGTCGGTCGCCCACCGGGGCACCCGGTTCTTTCGGCGGTTCCGGTTCGGGGACCTGGCCGAGCTGTCCGTCCTGGACACCCGGCAGAACCGTTCGCAGCAGGTGGGGGGCTTCATCGCCGAGAGCGACCCCGCGACGACCGCCGCCCTGGACGACCCGCACCGGGTGCTGCCCGAGCCCGAGCAGATGGACTGGATCAAGGACGGTCTCGCCGCCACGACGGCACCCTGGCACCTGCTGGCCCAGCAGACCGTCATGACGCGGGTCCGCTTCCCCGGCGCCGCGCTCGGCGCCCCGGCGGGGGTCGAGCTGCTGAACGCCGACCAGTGGGACGGCTACCGCCACGACCAGCGTGAGCTGATCTCCCACGCCCGGGAGCAGGCGACCGACACGGTGGTCCTCACCGGCGACATCCACTCGTCCTGGGCCAACGAGCTGGTGGCCGACCCGGGCGACCTCCCGGGCGGGACCGAGTTCGTCTGCCCGTCGGTGACGAGCGACGGGATCTACGAGCTCGTCCGCGCCGCCACCGGGCTGTCCGCGGAGGCGGCCGTCGGTGCGGCCCGCGGCGTGACCGCGGGGGTGCAGGGCCTCAGCCCCTGGGTCCGCTACCTGGACGGCGTCGGGCACGGCTTCGTCGTCGTCGACGTCACCCCCGAGCGGGTGCAGGCGGACTTCCACCTCACCCCGGTGCCCACCACCGCGCAGCCCGACCCGCGGACCGACCGATCGGCGCTGCCGACCTACGCGACGTCCTACCAGACCCTCGCGGGGACGCGTGCCGTCGCGCCCGCCGTCGGTCCCCTCGGCCCGCGCTCGGACGAGCCCAGGCGGCACCGCCGCTGAGACCGGGGCACGATGGGTCCATGCGCTACGTGATCATCGGAGCAGGAGCCGTCGGAGGGGCGATCGGGGGGCGGCTCCACCAGGCCGGGCACGACGTCGTCCTGGTCGCGCGAGGGGACCACCTCGCAGCCCTGCGGCGCGACGGCCTGCGCCTGGTCACGCCGGGGTCCGAGGAGACGCTCGCCGTCCCCGCGGTCGCCGGCCCCGACGACCTCGAGCTGGCCGGGGACGACGTCCTGGTGCTGGCCACCAAGTCCCAGCACACCGCCGAGGCGCTGGGCACCTGGTCGCCCAGCGAGGTGGTGCGGGGCGAGAACGCAGGCCGGCCCGCCGGCGAGGTGCTGCCGGTGCTGTGCGCGCAGAACGGGGTCGCCAACGAGCCGGCCGCCTCGCGCTGGTTCGCCCGGGTCGCCGGCGTCTGCGTCTGGCTGCCCGCCAGCCTGCCCGAGCCCGGCACGGTGCTCGCGCCGTGCGGGCCCCTCACCGGCATGCTGCACCTCGGCGCCCACCGGGCGTCCACCGACGGCCCGGGTCACTCAGCCGGCAGCGGCACGTGGCTGGACGACACCCTTGACGCCGTCGCCGCCGACCTCGAGGGCGCGCGGTTCCGGGCCCCGCGCCCGCCCGACGTGATGCCCTGGAAGCGCGCCAAGCTCGTCAGTAACCTGGGGAACGCCTTCGACGCCCTGTTCGACCGCGACGGCGGCTGGCAGGACCTCCTCGGGGATGCCCGGACTGAGGCCCGGGCCGTGTTCGAGGCCGCCGGGTGGGCGGTCACCACGCCCGAGGAGGAGGAGCGCGAGCGCGCCGACCAGATGGACTCCCAGGACATCCCGGGCCACCCGCGCGGCGGGGGCTCGACCTACCAGAGCCTGGCGCGCGGGTCCGACACGGTGGAGACCGACTACCTCAACGGCGAGATCGCCGCGCAGGGTCGGCTGCTCGGCGTGCCCACCCCGGTCAACAGCGCCGTGCAGCACCTCGCCGCCCGGTCCGTGCGCGAGCGCTCCGCCGCCCGCACCGTGCCCGTGGACGCACTGCGCGCGCTGCTCTGATCTGAGCGGCCCAGCCCGTCCGCCGAGCTTGTCGGGCCGGCAGAGGAGTGCGCGCGGCGGGCCACGAACGACGCCCACACCGCGTGCTGCGGTGGGGGCGTCGGACCTGCGGGACGAGCGGCGTCAGGCGGGGACGACCTCGAGGGCCACCGTGGCGGCGACCTCGGGGTGCAGCCGCACCGAGACGGTGTACTCGCCGACCGACTTGATCGGCTGGGCGATCTCGATCTTGCGACGGTCGACGTCGGTACCGGTGGCCTGCTTCACGGCGTCCGCGACGTCACCGGGGGTGACGGCACCGAACAGCCGGCCGGAGGCACCGGTGTTGACGGCGAGCCGGACGCCCTTGGACTCGAGGGCGGCGCGGACCTTCTGCGCCGTCTCGACGTCGGCGATCTCGCGGGAGGCACGGGCCTTGCGGATCGAGTCGACCTGCTTCTGACCACCCTTGGTCCAGGCCGTGGCCAGACCGCGGGGGACGAGGTAGTTGCGGCCGTAGCCGTCCTTGACCTCGACGACGTCTCCGGGGGTCCCGAGACCGGTGACCTCCTGGGTGAGGATGAGCTTCATCGCGTCGTCTCCTCTCAGCGAGCGGAGCTCGAGTAGGGCAGCAGGGCCATCTCGCGGGCGTTCTTGATCGCCTTGGCGAGCTGACGCTGCTGCTGCACCGACACGCCGGTGACCCGACGGGCCCGGATCTTGCCCCGGTCGGACACGAACTTGCGCAGCAGCGCGGTGTCCTTGTAGTCGATGTAGGTGATCTTGGCCGCCTTGAGCGGGTTCTGCTTCTTCTTCGGCTTGCGAAGCGGGGGCTTGGCCATCGTGGAGCTCCTCCTTCGGGAGCCCGGGACCGCCGCACGGTCCCGGGATGGGGTTGGGCTGTTCGTCTGAGGTGTCTGTCGGGGTGCTGGCCGGGCGCTGCCCGGACGGGCGGGGCGCTCGCTCAGCGATGGAGCGGGTGGGTCAGAACGGAGGCTCGTCGTCGCGGTTGCCGCCGAAGCCGCCGCCGCCCTGCGAGGGGCCGGTGGCCCACGGGTCGTCCTGCTGACCGCCGCCGCCCGGCTGGCCGCCGCCGCCCGGCTGGCCGCTGCCGCCCTGGCCGCTGCCGCCCTGGCCGCCGCCGGACCAGCCGCCACCCTGCTGGCCGCCGCCCTGCTGAGCGCCGCCCTGGCCGCCGCCGGACCAGCCGCCGCCACCGCCGCCACCACCGCGCGAGGCCTTGGTGACCTTCGCCGTGGCGTACCGCAGGGACGGACCGATCTCGTCGACGTCGAGCTCGACGACGGTGCGCTTCTCGCCCTCCTTCGTCTCGAAGGAGCGCTGCTTCAGCCGGCCGGAGACCACGACGCGAGCACCGCGGGTGAGGGACTCGGCCACGTTCTCGGCCGCCTCGCGCCAGATGGCGCAGCGCAGGAAGAGCGCCTCGCCGTCCTTCCACTCGTTCGTCTGCCGGTCGAACGAGCGCGGCGTGGACGCGACGGTGAAGTTGGCGACGGCCGCCCCGGACGGGGTGAACCGCAGCTCGGGGTCGGCAGTGAGGTTGCCGATGACGGTGATGACGGTGTCGCCGGCCACGTCAGCGGACCTCGGGCCGGATGACCTTGGTGCGCAGCACCGACTCGTTGAGGTTGAGCTGACGGTCCAGCTCCTTGGCGATCTCGGGCGTCGCCTGCATGTCGACGACCGCGTAGATGCCCTCGGACTTCTTCGCGATGTCGTACGCCATGCGGCGCTTGCCCCAGATCTCGACGGTGTCGACGGAGCCGCCGCCCTTGCGGACGACGTCGAGGAACTTGTCGAGCGACGGGGACACCGTCCGCTCCTCGAGCTCGGGGTCGAGGATGATCATCATCTCGTAGTGACGCATGCGGGAACCCACCTCCTCTGGACTCGGCGGCCACGGTCTCTCCGTGGCAGGAGGGTCGTGCGTCCCCCGTGGTCGAGGCGGTGCGGGTACGCACCGCTCGGACGACGGAGAGGGCACCCACGAGGGGTGCCCGTGCCCTCCACCCTACAGGGTCCAGGGGTCTACCTGTTCGCGCCGAAGCTCACGACCAGCGCGTCCGGGGCGTCCTCGAGGTCGCCGGCCGCCGGGTCGTCGTCGCGGACGTCGTCGGGCAGGTCGCCGGCTCGGGGCGCGCGCACGACGTCGTCCTCGGGCCAGCGGCTGACCGCGACGGCGCGCCAGGCCAGCCAGAGCAGCGCGGCGACGCGGGCGAGCACCAGCAGGGCGTAGGCCCACGGCGGCAGCCCGCGGTCCTCGACCGACATGCCGTAGAGGTAGAACCAGGTGCCGGTCGCGTAGGCCGCCTCGACCGATCCCCAGACCAGCAGGTCGCGCCAGCGCGGCACCGCCAGCGCCGCGAACGGCAGCACCCACAGGCCCGCCTGGACCGGCATCGAGGGCGAGGTGACCAGCACGCCCACCACGAGCAGCAGCACCACGGCCGGCAACCGTGGCCGGCGGGCCGTCGACAGCGTGAACAGCCCCACGCCGACGAGCACGACGGCGTACCCGAGGACGGTGAACCAGCGCACCGGGCCGTCGATCCCGAGGTCGCCCGCCCCGCCCAGCAGCGAGGGTGCCACCCGGACGAGCACGAACGGGGCGGCCACGACGACCGCGGCGACCGGCAGCAACGCCCACGGGTGCCGCGGGCGCAGGTCGGCGCGGACTCGCGCCGGCAGCAGCACCAGGACCAGCGCCGCGGCGGCCACCACGGCGACGCCGGCGAACCCGGCCCACCCGGGCAGCGCCGGGGCGACCGAGGTCCCGACCTCCTCGCCGACCAGCCGGGGCAGCAGCCACAACGAGCCGTACCCGGGCGGCGAGGACCACGTGGTGGTCCAGTACGCCCGCCAGCCCTCGCTCGAGAGCACCAGGACCGGGACGTTGGCCAGCAGCCAGGTGAGCAGGGCGGCGGCCGTGGTGGTGCCGGCCGCGGCCCACCGGCCGGTGCGCGCCGCGAGCAGCAGCAGGGCCAGCAGCACCACGACCGCGATCGGCCGGGTGGTCACGGCCAGGCCCACCAGCACGCCGGCGAGCACCGGTCGCTCCCGGGCCAGCGCGAGCACCCCGAGCACCGTCAGCGCGACCGCGACGAGGTCGAGCGAGACCAGGGAACCGGTCAGGACCGCGGGGGACAGCGCGACCAGCGCAGCGTCCCAGGGTCGGTGCCGGGCCAGCGCCGCGACGGCGAGCACGGTGGCGACCAGGGCCACCGCGATGACGACGGCCGCCACGTCGAAGGCCCAGCGGGTCTCGTCCGGGCCGCCGGGCACCACCAGCGAGAGCAGCCACAGCCCGAACCCGGTGCCGACCGGCTGCGCCAGGTGCTCGCCACCCACGGCGTCGAGGTAGGGCAGCGCGCCGTCGGCGAGCCCGGCCGTGCCGTACAGCGCCGGGACGTCGCTGTAGCAAGCGTGGGTGAACTGGTCCGGGGACGCCCACAGCGTCGTGCGGCAGTGCTGCCGCAGCAGCACGGCGACCAGCATCGAACCGGTGGCCAGCAGCGGGAGCACGCCGAGCGCCCCCGCGCCCCAGGGCCACCTCGACGGCGCGGTCCCGCCGGCCCGCCTGCCCCGCACGCCGCCCGCGGCCTCGCTGACCGCGGCCACGAGCGGGTCGTCACGGGTCGGGCTGACCACCGGGGTGGACGGGCTAGCCACCGGGCGCCCCTCCGCCGCCGGTGTCGTCGGTCGGCGGTGGCTCGGTGGGCGAGGTGGGCGAATCGGTCGGCAGCGGCAGCGTGGCGGTGTCGGTCGGCGGCGTCGAGGTGGGCGGCTCGGACGTCGGCGGTGCCGTGGTGGTCGGCGGTGCGGTGGTCGTGGGGGGCGCCGTGGTCGTCGTCGTGGTCGACGGCGGCTGCGTCCGGGTCGAGGTGGACGTCGACGTCCGGGTCGGCCGGTCGCCCACGTCGGCGCGGTCGGGGAAGTCGAGCTCCTCCGCGCCGTCGAGCGCGCCCTCCATGAAGGCGGTCCAGATCCGCACCGGGAACGAGCCGCCGGTGATCTCGTTGCGGCCCCCGAAGCCCGGGATGGGCGAGGGGGACCCGTCCTCCTCCACGTTGTAGAGGGCGACCGACGCCGCCAGCTGCGGTGTGTACCCGACGAACCAGGCGGACCGGTTGTCGCTCGAGGTGCCGGTCTTGCCGGCCGCAGGCCGGCCCAGCTGCGAGGCGTACTCGCCGGAGCCCGACTCCACCACCTGCTGCAGGGCGTAGGAGGCGTCGGCCATGACGTCGGCGTCGAAGACCTGGCTGCCCTCGGTGGGGCCGGCGTAGACCACCTCGTCGCTGCCGTTGCGGGTCACCTGCGCCACGATGTGCGGCGTGTGCCGCACCCCCTGGGCCGCGAAGGTCGCGTACGCGTTCGCCATGTCGAGCGGGTGCGGGGAGGCGGTGCCGAGCACGTTGGACAGGAAGTCGTTGAGGCCCGCGGTGTCCTCGGGCAGCCCGGCTTTCACGGCGACCTCGCGCGTGCGCTCCGGTCCGATCGTCTCGTTCACGTCGACGTACACGGTGTTGACCGAGTTCTCGGTCGCGCGCTCGAGGGAGATCTGGCCGAAGCTGGACCCGCCGAAGTTCTTGACCGGCCGCTCGTCGCCCGAGTCGTCCACGTACTCGTCGAAGGTGCGGTTGTTGCGCCCGTCCCACGTGCTGCGCAGCGAGATGTCGTCCTCGAGCGCGGCGACGAGCGTGAACGCCTTGAACGTGGACCCGGCCTGCGCGATGTCCTGGGTCGCGGCGTTGGACTGGCGGGTCAGGTAGTCCGGCCCGCCGTAGAGGGCGAGGATCCCGCCCGTCGCCGGGTCCACCGCCGTGAGGGCGGCCTGCAGCGTCGCCGGCCGGTCCTCGGCCGGGAAGGCGTCCTCGTCGCGCACCGCGGCCAGCGCGGCCTTCTGCATGGCCGGGTCGATCGTCGTGACGATCCGCAGGCCGGCGGTGTCCAGCTCGGTCTCGGTGAGTGCGCTGCTCGCGAGCAGCTCGCTGCGCACCATCGCCAGCAGGTACCCGTTCGGGCCGGCGTAGGTGTCGTCGCCCTCCGAGCCGTCGGCGACGGGTGGAACGACCATCGGCTCGCGCGCCGCGGCGGGCAGCGTCTGCATCTCGACCATGCCGTCCAGGACGTAGTCGAACCGCTCGGCCGCCTTGTCCGGGTCGGCCGAGGGGTCCCACCGGCTCGGGCTCGGGACGATGCCGGACAGCAGCGCGCCCTCCTCGACGCTCAGCGCGGAGGCGTCCTTGCCGAAGTAGCTCTGGGCCGCCGCCTGGATGCCGAACGCGCCACGACCGAAGTAGATGGTGTTGAGGTAGTTGGTGAGGATCTCGTCCTTGTCGTCCTGCTGGTTGATCTTGATCGAGATGATCGCCTCACGGCCCTTGCGGGCGTAGGACTGCTCGTCCCCGACGTAGTAGTTCTTCACGTACTGCTGGCTGATCGTCGAGCCGCCCTGGGTCGACTCCCCGCGGACGTTCCCCCAGAACGCGCGCAGGATGCCGACGGGGGAGACGCCGCGGTTCTCGTAGAAGGTGCGGTCCTCGGCGGCGACGATCGCGTCCTTGACGTGCTCGGGGATCTGGTCGGAGGTGACGAGCGTGCGGTTCTGCGCCGCGAACTGGCCCATCTCGCTCGTGCCGTCGGCGAAGTAGACGACCGAGGTCTGGGCGTCGGCGAACTCGACCGGCTGCGGGATGCCGATCATCCGGTAGGCCACGTAGAAGCCGATCAGGCCGAGGGCCAGCAGCCCGAGGACTGCACCGAGGACGACCTTCCACGGCGGCAGGAAGCGGAACCGGCGGCGGCGGCCGCGGGCCTTCTTCCCCTGCCGGCTCGCGGTGGTGGTGCGGGCGCCCCCCGGCGCACCTGCCGGCCGACGGGTGCCTGCGGCAGCACGCGGCGAGGTGCTCGCCGGACGGCGCGGACGGTCTGGCGGGCGGTTCGGGGTGCTGCGGGAAGCCACGAGGGAGTCTCCTGGTCGGGGTCGGGAGCCACCGGACAGTATGCGGGCCGGACCTGGCAGCCGCCGCCCGTGCGGCGCGGCGCGACCGGACCTCCACAGGACCTCCTCGAGCGCCTCGCCGGTCCCCGCGCTCGACTAGGATCGGCGGACCGGCGCCCCCGTCGGACCCGCACGACTGACCTGAGGACCGGCCGGCCCGCGAGACCAGGAGGAGGCCCGATGACCCCGTACCTCGTGATCGGCGGGATCGGCGTGGCCCTCCTGGTCCTGTCCCTCGTGGTCGGCGAGCTGTTCGACGGCCTGTTCGACGCGTTCGGCGCCGACCTGCTCTCCGGTGCGTCGCTTGCTGCCTTCCTCGGCACCCTCGGCTTCGTCGGCGCCCTGGTCTACGGCAGCACCGACTCGCACGGCTGGGCGACCGCCGCGGGCCTGCTCGCCGGGGTCGTCGTCGGGGCGGGCGCGGGCTGGTTGTCCAGCATGCTCAACCGCGGCGGGGACGACTCGACCGTGCGCTCGTCCTCGCTGGCCGGCCGCGACGGCACCGTCGTCAGCGCCGTGCCCGAGGACGGCTACGGCGAGGTGAGCATCGTCGTCGCCGGCCACATCACCAAGCTCAACGCCCGCGGGGACGTCGCCCTGCCCGCGGGCACGCCCATCACCATCACGGCCGTGCTGTCACCCACGTCGGTGCTGGTCTCGCGCCGTGGCACGGCGGCCGGCACCCAGAAGACCGGCACCACAACGACCTGACACGCGCACGAGCACGCACGAGCACACCACCCGAGGGGGGTACACCGTGGAGTTCCCGACCCAGCTGGTCAGCATCGTCGGCCTCGTCGTCCTGCTGCTGCTGGTGGTCTTCGCGATCACGCAGCGGTACAAGGTCGCCGGCCCGAACGAGGCGTTCATCGTCACCGGTCGTCGCGGCAAGGAGGTGCGCAACGAGACCACGGGCCAGACGTCCACGGACCTGTCCGGCCAGAAGGTCGTCATGGGCGGCGGCGTCTTCGTGCTGCCGTTCGTGCAGCGCCTGCACGTCATGGACCTGTCCTCCCGCCGGATCTCGGTGCAGATCCGCGCCGCGGTGTCAGGGCAGGGCGTCAAGCTCAACCTCGACGGCGTGGCCATCGTCAAGGTCGGCGGCAACGAGGACTCGATCCGGGCCGCGGCGCAGCGGTTCCTCACCCAGCAGGCCGACATCGAGGTCTTCACCCAGGAGACCCTCGCCGGCTCGTTGCGCTCCATCGTCGGCTCGCTGACGGTCGAGCAGATCATCCGCGACCGCGGCGCGTTCGCGCAGCGGGTGGCGGACGAGTCCGAGACCTCCCTCACCGGCCAGGGCCTGGTGCTGGACACCTTCCAGATCCAGGACATCACCGACGACGGCAGCTATCTCGCCGACCTCGGCCGTCCCGAGTCCGCCCGGGTGGGCCAGACCGCCTCGATCTCCGAGGCCGAGGCGCGGCGCGCCGCCGAGCAGGCCCGGATCAAGGCCGAGGAGGAGATCGCGATCGCCCAGCGGGCGCTCGCGCTGAAGCAGTCCGAGATCAAGGCCGAGACCGACGCCGCCGCCGCGCAGGCCGCCGCCGCCGGCCCGCTCGCCCAGGCCGACCGCGACCAGGCGATCCTGCTCGAGCAGGAGAAGGTCGCCGTCCGGCAGGCCGCGCTGAAGGAGCGCCAGCTCGACACCGAGGTGCGCAAGCCCGCCGACGCCGCCCGGTACCAGGTGGAGCAGGAGGCCGAGGGCCGGCGCAACGCCGAGGTGTTCGAGGCCGACGCCCGCCGGCAGGCCTCCATCGCGGCCGCCCAGGGTGAGGCGGAGAAGGCGCGCCTGACCGGTGAGGGCGACAAGTCCCGCCGTTCGGCCCTGGCCGAGGCCGAGGCGATCGAGGGCGCCAAGCGCGGTGAGGCCGAGAAGGCCCGACGCATCGCCGAGGCCGAGGCCGTCCGGGCCGAGGGCGAGGCGTCCGCCGCCGCGATCCTGGCCACCGGCCAGGCCGAGGCCGAGGCGATGGAGAAGCGTGCCGCCGCCTTCGCCAAGTACAACGAGGCCGCCGTGCTGCAGATGCTGGTCGAGGTGCTGCCGCAGGTGGCCCGCGAGGTCGCGGCCCCGATGGCCTCGATCGACAAGCTCACCGTGGTCTCCACCGACGGCGCCGCGGCCCTGCCCAAGCAGGTCACCGAGAACCTGGTGCAGACGATGGAGCTGCTGAAGAACACCACGGGGATCGACATGCAGGCCCTGGTTGCCAAGTACGCGGGCGATGCCACCCAGGGGCCAGGCCAGCCCTCGTAGAAGATGGTCACACCGAGTCATGTACGGCTCACCCGGACGGGTGTAGAACGGCCCTCGAAGGGGCCATCACGGTCCCCATGGCACCCGGAGGCCCTGATGGCACGACGACCCGCTCTGGTCCTGGCCGTGCTCCTCGCCGGCGCGGCCGGCCTGGCGCCGACCGCGACGGCCGCCCCGCCCGGGTCGGACGCCACTGCCCTGACCGCGCCCGCCACGCACGTCGTCCAGCTGCGCAGCGCACCGTTGCGCATCACCCCGGCCGGCGGCGTCCGGGTGGTGATGTGGAACAGGTGCAGCCCGGGGATCATGCCGTTCGAGCTCAGCGTCGGCGTGTACCAGGACGGCGTCACCGCCTCCAAGACCCTGCTCGCTGGGACGGACGAGATGCCCGCCTGCGACGGCGAGCGGCACCGGTTCGTCGTCACCGTCCCGCGTCCCGTGACGGGCAGCTTCCGGCCCGGCACCGCTCAGATCGATGTCTACGTCGCCGCCTACGACGAGGCGAACCAGACCGACGAGGACGCGAGTGACAGCACCTTCGCGGAGCTCTACCGCCCGAAGGCGTAGCCAGCCCGTACCGAACCCGAGGCACGGCAACAGACGGGCGAGGGCAACAGCCAGGCACAGCGAAGAGGGCGCCGACCAGATCGGTCGGCGCCCTCTCTGCTGGGTGACTAGGAGACGGTCACGTCCCTCGTGACCGTGGCGGTCCGGCCCCAGTTGTCCGTCACGGTCACCGTGATCGTGTACGTGCCGGCCGCCGCGTAGACGTGCGACTGGTTGTTGGTCGACGTGGTCAGCGTGTCCGCCGTGCCATCACCCCAGCTGTACAACCGGCTTCGGATCCCGCCGTCGGTGTCGACGGTCCCGGTGGGGTTCACCGAACAGGTCCGCACGGTGCAGCTGGCGGTGAACGTGACGGTCGGCGCGTTGTTGCTCGCCGGCTCCGCCTGGGTGGTCACCGACTGGGTGACCGGCGCGCTGGTCCGACCCCACTTGTCGACCACCCGGAGGGTGACCGTGTAGGTGCCGGGCACCGCGTAGACCCGCGACTGGCTCGCCGACGTGCCCAGGGTGTCCGGGCCGCCGTCGCCCCAGCTCCACAGGTAGTTGCGGATCCCGTCGCCGGTGGCGGTGTCGGGGTCGCTGCTCCCGGTGGCGCTCATCGCGCAGGTCGTGAACGTGGTGCACGTCCCCGAGGCGATCACGGCGGTCGGCGCACTGTTGCTCGCCGGCTCCGTGATCGTCACCGTGCGGGTCGCCGTCCCGGCCTTGCCCCACACGTCGGTGACCGTCAGGACGATCGTGTAAGTGCCAGGCGTCGTGTAGGTGCGCGACGGGCTTGCCGACGTGCTCGTGCTGGCGTCGCCGAAGTCCCACGCGTACCTGATGGCGTCGCCCTGGGCGTCGGCGGTGCCGACGCTGTTCATCTGGCAGACGGTGAACGAGGCGCAGCTCGCCGTGAAGGTGACGCTCGGCGCGGTGTTGCTCGCCGGCTCGCTCAGGCTCACGGTGCGGGTGGTCGAGGCGAGCTTGCCCCAGCCGTCCGTGGTCGTGAGCGTGATCGTGTAGGTGCCGGCCGCCGCGTAGACGTGGGCTCCCGGCGAGGCACCGGTGCTGAGCGCCGTCCCGTCACCCCAGTTCCACCCGTAGGTGATGACGTCGCCCGTGTTCGGGTCGGTCGTGCCCTGGCTGCTCACCGAGCAGGTCAGCCCGCTGCAGCTCTGGACGAACGTCGGCACGGGAGCGCTGTTGCCCGAGGGCTCGACGATCGTCACGTTCTGTGCCGCCGAGGTGTTGGTGACCGTCCATTCGTCCCTCACCGTCAAGGTCACCGGGAAGGTGCCCGGCGCGGTGAAGGTCTTCGAGGGCAGCGGCCCGGTGGCGGTGCCCTGGGTACCGAAGTTCCAGGCGTAGGTCAGGGAGTTGCTGTTCTCGTCGGTCGAGGTGCGGCCGTCGAAGGTGCAGAGGTTCTGGTTGCACGTGTACGTGAAGCTGGCCACCGGCGGGTTGTTCGGCGGCTGGCTGACCACGATCCCGGTCGAGGTGCGCGGCGCACCGATCTGAGCGCGGACGTCGACCGGCTGCACGACCACGGTGTACGTGCCGGCCGGGATGACCGGCGTCGTGTACGAGTAGTTCGACGCCGGGCTGCCCGGGCTGTTGAGGAACGCCGTGCGGAAGCTGGGGCTCGTGCTGGTGAAGGTGCCCGAGGAGCTCATGTACTGCCCCGCCGAGTTGAGGACGGCGACCTGCACCGACGACATGCTGGCGCCCGCGTCCGGCGCGTCCTCGGCGCGCCCCGTCACGACGATCTTCCCGTCGGAGAAGGAGGCGCCGCTCTGCGGCTGTCCCAGCGTCTCGCTCAGGGTCGGCGGGCCGTCGTCCGGATACACCCGGTAGGCCCCGGTGGATCCCGTGGTCGAGGGGTCCTGCTGACCCGCCGTGTCGAACGCCAGGGCGTTGAAGCTCCAGTTTCCCTGGGTCGGCAGTGTCACGGCGAGTGACCAGGTCGTGCTGGTCGCGCCGGGCGAGGCCAGCGTGGCGTTGACGCGGGCCACCGTCGCCGCCATCGAGCCGTTCGGTTGCAGGTAGCGCCCCGTGTCCGCATCGCGCAGCAGCACCCGCACGCTCTCGACCCCGCGGTCGTCGGTGGCCGTACCGGTGAAGCTCAACGCCAGCGACTTGTCGGTCGGAGCCGTGAAGCTCATCGTCGTGTCCGGCACGAGGTCGCCGGGGATCTGCGCGTTGACGGTCAGGCTGCCCCGGTTGACCGACGAGGTCGTCAGCCCGAGGTCGTCGGTGGCCCGAACGGTGAACGCATAGCTTCCTGGCGAGAGGTTGAACGGGGTGGTGTAGGTCCAGTTGTACGTCGATCCGGTGATGTTGACGGGCGAGACCCGGCACAGACCGGCGCTGACGTTGACGCCCCAGGTGCAGCCGTTGCCGAGGTTCTCGCCGGTGCTGGTGTTGCGCAGCGAGACCTCGACGTCCTTGAGACCCTCGTCGTCCGACGCGGTCCCTGAGAACGTGATGCGACCACCCGGCTCCACCGTGACAGCCGGCACCGCGAACGGCGGTGTCATCTCCACCGGCTGCTCGATGGTCACGCTCGGCGCGACGGCCGTCGAGGAGACGAGCCAGTCGCGGACCCCGCTGCGCAGGTCCGCCTGCCCGATGGTGTCGATGGCGGTGGCGCTGCCCCGCCACTGGCCCTCGTGGGGCAGCGTGACCTCGTAGGACCAGGTGGCCGACGTCGCGCCGATGACGTCCGGCGTGCCGCGGAAGGTGTTGAAGATGGCGTCGACGGTGCCGTCCGCCTGCAGGTAGCGGTTCTGGTCGTCGCGGAACCAGTAGGACAGCGAGTTGATGCCCTTGTCGTCGGCGGCGGTGCCGGTCATGGTGAAGGTGGTGGAGGGCTGGATGCCGCTCGGGCCGGTGATGGTCGTCGAGGGTGTCTGGTCCTCGGTGCTGAACGACTCGAACAGCTTGGTGGCCCTGGTGGAGTCGCCCGTGCCGCCGGTGGCGGCGGTGAAGGCCTGCGCGAAGACCTTCAGGTTGCGGTTGGTGGTGATGCTCGCGGCCGGAGCCGTGAGCGACCAGGTGCGGCTCGTGCCGGTGCCGGGCAGGAGCGTGGCGTTGAGCGTGTTGGCGGTGCCCGCGAAGCCGGTGAACGCGCTGCCGTCGTCCTGCAGCGACTGGTTGCTGTCCCGGTCCTGGACCTGCACCTGGACCCTGCCGACGGTGCCGGTCGCGACCTGCGCCGTGCCGGTGATCTCGAACGACGTGCTGTTCGCGACGACCCGGCCCTCGATCGGGGTCTGGATCGTGGTGTCGGGGGCCGGAGCCGGGAACGGAACCGTGGTGAAGTCGAAGAACCCGACCCGCCCGGTGCGCACGCCGCCCTTGAACTGGCCGTCGCCGCCGATCAGCAGGCCGCGCGGCGTGGCCTCCATCGCCTTGTCGCCCTCGAACGAGTTGGACCCGCCCATCGGGTACCACTCGAGGGACTTGCCGGTCGTGGGGGAGATCGCGGCGATGTGGTCGCGGCGGACCACCTCGTCACCGAGGCCGTACCCGGCCAGGCCCTGGCCGGTGCCGTAGCCGACGTTGTCGAGCCCGGGCCACGGGTCGTCCGCGGTCGGCGACTCGATGAAGCCGAAGTGGCCACCGACGTAGACGGCCATCTCGGTGACGGCCAGGGAGTAGATGCTGTCGAAGTGACGCGAGATCCAGAGCGGCTGGACGTCCGACTGCTCCAACGATGCTGCGGTCAGGGGATACGCGATGACGGTGTCGCTGATGGGCGGCGCATCGCCGCCCGATCCGCTTCCCACGACGAAGTACGAGTCGTCGGGGGCGATGTCAGCCGCGTAGATGCGGGTGACACCCCCGACGCGGGCCAGGTTGTTGTCCCACAGCTGGCTGCGCCAGGGCAGCAGCTGCTTGGTCGCGGTGTCGATGATGCCCATGCCCAGACGGTCCTGGCCGTCGATCTGCCGGCCGGTGTGCACGACGAGGAGCTTGCCCTCGTCGTGGGTGAGCTTCAGCTGGGGCACCCCGAGCTGGCCGTTCACGCCGATGCCACCCGAGAGCTGGTTGTCGAAGCTCATGTCGACCGCACCCGAGGCGGTGCTGACGGCGGCGAGGCCGGTGCGCAGCTGGCCGTTGATCCGGTCGAACCGGCCACCGACGTACAGCGTCGAGTTGGTCGCGGCCAGCGCGGTCGCCTGGTTGTTCGTGCTCTGGGAGAAGTTGAAGGTGCCGATGGGCGCGCCCGTCGTGAGGTCGAGGCTGGCGACCTTCTGCCGGGCCACCCCGCCCACGGTGTTGAAGGCGCCGGCGACGAACAGCTTGGTGCCGTCCGGCGAGGCCTCGACGGCCGTGACGCCGCCACCGCCGAACGTCGGACGGAACTGGGTGTCGATCAACCCGGTGGTGAGGTTGTAGCTCAGCAGGTACGGCTGGTTGACCGTCGTGGTCGGGGCGATCGTGTTCGCGGCAGAGGTGAAGCCACCGGCGATGAAGACGCGGTTCAGCTGCGGCACGACCTCGATGTCCCAGATCTCGCCGTCGCTGATGCGGGGGGTGTTGGTCCGCGGCCGGTCGGGCACGAGGCGGTTGTGGTTGGGCACGTTCGTCCCCGGCGCGGGCGGGCCGGTCACGGTGACGGCCCTGGTGGTGGAGCCCGTCTGCCCGCCGTTGTCGGTCACAGTCAGGGAGATCGTCCTCGACCCCGCGGTCGTGTATGTCTTGGTCGCCGTCACCCCGGTAGCGGTCGTCCCGTCACCGAAGTCCCAGGCGTAGGACACGACGGTGCCGTCCGCGTCGGTGGAGCCGGACGCGTCGACCGTGCAGGTCAGCTGCGGGCAGGTCGCCGTGAAGGAGGCGACCGGGTTGATCGGCGAGACCGTCTGGCGGGTCTTGAGCACGACGGTCCACATCGTCGCCTTGCCGGAGGAGGCGCTGGCCGTGGCCGTGCGGGCCGGCGAGGCGCCGGTCGGCGCCGGCGCGTTCAGGTCGGAGGCCACGGCGGTGATGCGTCCCGGGCCGGTGCCGAGCGCGATGGTCCGCTGCGTCTGGCCGGCGGGCAGGGCCCAGCCGGTCGTCGCCGAGGACTTGTCCGCCCAGTAGGAGACGACCCACTCGCCCGCGATCGGGACCGTGCCGCCGGGGGTCGTGTGCGTGGCGCGGTTCGTCGTCTCGGCCGCGGAGGCGAAGGACTCGACCGGGTTGGCCGCCGTGCCCGCGTAGGCGAGCAGGGACAGCGCGCCCTTGGTGGTGGCCGAGAACGCGATGCTCTGGCTCCTGCCGGCGTCGTTGGCGGCCGCCGCCTTGCTGTAGAGGTACGTCCGGGTGTCGGTGCTCGACTGGCGGGTGCCCACCAGCGCCCAGCCGGTCGGGGTCGCGGCGGTCACGAGGCTGTTGGTCGTCGCGAACAGGAGCAGCCCGTCACCGGTCTGCACGGCGGTGGGGATGGTCACGCGCTGGTTGGCGGACGTCGACGTCGAGGAGGCCGCACCGCGGAAGGCGATGTCGTCGAGCTCGGTCGGCGGGGGGCCGGTCGTCGTGACCGGCCGGGTGGCGGGGGCCGAGGAGGTCCCCTGGTCGTCGGTGACGACCAGCGTGATCGTCTTCGGGCCGGCCGTCGTGTAGGTGTGGGTGGCGCTCACGCCGTCGTCGGTCCCGCCGTCGCCGAAGCTCCAGGCGTAGGAGGCGACCGTGCCGTCCGGGTCCGAGGAGGCCGCGCCGTCGACGGTGCAGGACAGCTCAACGCAGCTCGCGGTGAAGGACGCGACCGGAGCAGCGTTGGGCGGCCCGGACTCGCCGGCCCGGAGCACGACGGTCCACATCGTGGCCTTGCCGGAGCCCACGCCGGTCACGGTGGCGGTCTGGGCCGGGGACAAGCCGGCTGCCGAGGGAGTGCCGAAGTCGGAGGCCACGGCGGTGATCCGGCCCGGACCGGTGCCGAGCGCGAGGTTCCGCTCGGTCTGGCCGGCGGGCAGTGCCCAGTCGGTGGTGGACGAGGACTTGTCCGCCCAGTAGGAGACGACCATCGAGCCGGCCGCGGCGACCGTGGCACCGGGGGTCGTGTGCGTCGTGCGGCTGGTCGTCTCGGCCGCAGAGGCGAAGGCCACGACCGGGTCGGCGGCGGTGCCGTCGTAGGCCAGTAGGGTCATCGCGCCCTTGGTGACGGCGGAGT
This sequence comes from Actinomycetales bacterium, assembly GCA_038213835.1. Classification (GTDB taxonomy): domain Bacteria; phylum Actinomycetota; class Actinomycetes; order Actinomycetales; family CAWJMD01; genus JBBQSN01. The sequence continues at coordinate 8,958 of JBBQSN010000020.1, read as the reverse complement.
AGGTGATGGCCTCGTTCGTCCCGGCGTCGCCGGCGGCAGCCACCTTCTCGTACAGGTACGTCGTGGTGTCGGTGTTGGACTGCTGCTCGCCGACGAGGGTCCAGCCCTCGGGCGGCGTCGTCACCGTCACGAGCGAGTTGGTCGTGGCGAACAGCAGCATGCCGTCACCTGCCTGGACGGCTGCGGGGACCACGACGCGCTGGGTGGCGACGGTCTCCGTCGAGGACGCGGAGGCGCGGAAGGTCACGACCTCGACCGCGGCACTGGCCGGCAGGGCGCTCAGCCCGCCCAACGCAACGGCGGACACCACGGCGACGACCACGGCCTTCACCAGGCTCCTCGCGGAGGCCCTGCCGATGCCGATGCCCCTGCTGATGCCGAGGTGCTCTCGGATCGAGAGCTCGCGAGCTGCGTGCGCCCGCACCTGACCGGTCCTGCGTGCCGCCATGGCCTGTCCCCTCTCTGGCGCCCGCACCGTGCGTGCCGCCTGAGTCCTGCTCAGACGTGAGCATGGGCTGGGGACAGCCGCCCCGTGACCAGGAGTGAGGTCGTTCACCCGGAAGGCTCAGGGGAAATCGGGACAGGATCGTCAGACATCACAGAACGTGTCATTCCGCCGAACGAGCCCGGAGCCGGGTGCGCTCAGGCCCGGCTGATGCTCTTCCCGCGCACGTCGGGCACCTCGACCGCCCGGGTCGTGACGCTGCGCGACCACACCGACCTGCAGCAGCTGACCGACGAGCTGGACTCCCCCCGCGAGCTCGCGGCCGCGCAGACCCTCACCGACAGCGTGGTGGCCGCGGTGCGCGAGCGGGTCGTCGCCGCGCTGGTGCTCGGCACGTCTGCCGTGGCCGCCGAGCGCGGCATCGACCTGGTGGTCGAGGACGAGACAGCGGTCGACGAGGACGCTCTGTGACCGCCCGGCGCTACCTCGAGCACCTGTGCGACCGCGGCACCGCCGAGCGCCAACCCCGGTACGGCGGGACCGGGCGGCCCGAGCTGGAGTACCGGCTGCTCTGAGGTCCTGGCCGGGGCGGCCCCCCGGATCGCCCACGGATTGCCCGCGGGTCGAGTTGCTCCGTCCGTCAGGCCCGGTTACAGTCGCCTGGATGTATCGGACCGATACATCGACGCAATGGGTCGGGCGAACAGGTGGAGGTGCATCGTGGCCAAGCGCGGTGACGTCCTGTGCCTGGCCGTCCTCGGCGTGCTGCACGACAGCCCCCTGCACGGGTACGAGCTGCGCAAGCGGCTCTCCGCCACCCTCGGCATGTTCCGGGCCCTGTCCTACGGCAGCCTCTACCCGGCGCTGCGAGCCCTGGTCACCCGGGGCTGGATCGTCGAGCAGCAGCACGTGGTGCGCGAGGGCGCGACCACGCCGCCGCCGCTGGCCGGCAAGCGTGGCCGGATCGTCTACGAGCTCACCGCCGAGGGCAAGGAGCACTTCCAGGACGCGCTGGCCGAGTCCGGCCCCTCCTCCTGGGAGGACGGCGACTTCGACGTCCGGTTCGCGTTCTTCGCCCAGCTCGACGCCGCCACCCGGCTACGCATCCTCGAGGGCCGCCGCACCCGCATGAGCGAGCGGCTGGACAACCTCAAGCGCTCCTTCGCCCGCTCCCGCGAGCGCTGGGACGACTACACCCTCGAGCTGCAGCGGCACGGACTGGAGTCGGTCGAGCACGAGGTGCGCTGGCTCGACGGCCTGATCGACAACGAGCGTCGCGGGGGCCCCGCCCCGCCCGGCGTGCCACCGCCACCGGGGACACCGGGAAGCCGATGACCAGCCAGCACGTCAGCCGTCCAGACAGCCAGCACGACAGCCAGCACGACACCGAGAACCTAGGGAGAAACCGGATGGGATCCGTACGCGTCGCCATCGTCGGAGTGGGAAACTGCGCCGCCTCGCTCGTCCAGGGCGTGCACTACTACGCCGACGCCGACCCGTCCGGGTTCGTCCCCGGGCTGATGCACGTCGAGTTCGGCGAGTACCACGTGCGTGACATCGAGTTCGTCGCCGCGTTCGACGTCGACGCCAAGAAGGTCAGCTTCGACCTCTCCGAGGCGATCGGCGCCAGCGAGAACAACACGATCAAGATCTGCGACGTCCCGCCGCTCGGCGTGACCGTGCAGCGCGGCCACACCCTCGACGGTCTCGGCAAGTACTACCGCGAGACGATCGAGGAGTCCGACGCCGAGCCCGTCGACGTCGTCGCGCAGCTGAAGCAGACCCGGGCCGACGTCCTGGTCTGCTACCTGCCCGTCGGGTCCGAGGACGCCGCGAAGTTCTACGCGCAGTGCGCGATCGACGCCGGCGTCGGCTTCGTCAACGCCCTGCCCGTGTTCATCGCCGGTACCAAGGAGTGGGCCGACAAGTTCACGGCCGCAGGCGTTCCCATCGTCGGCGACGACATCAAGTCCCAGGTCGGCGCCACCATCACGCACCGCGTGATGGCCCGCCTGTTCGAGGACCGCGGTGTGATCCTCGACCGCACCTACCAGTTGAACGTCGGCGGCAACATGGACTTCAAGAACATGCTGGAGCGCGACCGGCTCGAGTCCAAGAAGATCTCCAAGACCCAGGCCGTGACGTCGAACGTGGACCACGACATGGGCAAGCGCAACGTGCACATCGGCCCGTCGGACTACGTGCAGTGGCTCGACGACCGCAAGTGGGCCTACGTCCGGCTCGAGGGTCGCGCGTTCGGCGACGTCCCGCTGAACCTGGAGTACAAGCTCGAGGTCTGGGACTCCCCGAACTCGGCCGGCGTGATCATCGACGCCGTGCGCGCCGCGAAGATCGCGATGGACCGCGGCATCGGCGGCCCGCTGCTGTCCGCGTCGTCCTACTTCATGAAGTCCCCGCCGGAGCAGTACGAGGACACCCTGGCCAAGCAGAAGGTCGAGCAGTTCATCCGCGGCGAGGTCGAGCGCTGACCTCGCGCTGCCGCACGACGACGGCCCGGTCCCGCCTCGGTGGGACCGGGCCGTCCAGCGTCCGGGCTCAGGCCCAGCCCCACACGCGGGACACCGTCCACCCGAGGCCGACGGCCAGACCGAGGACGACCAGCACGGCGACGTACTGCGCCGGTGGCGGCCAGGGGCGCCGCAGCACCAGGAGCGAGGCCACCAGGCCGAGCACCGCGACGAAGGCCGACGCGCCGCCGAGCAGCACCACCAGCCCGGGCAGGAACGCCAGCACCTGCAGCGGCAGGGGCGGCGTGGGCCCCGTCGGGTGCACCTCCCCGGTCTCCAGCAGCAGCCGCGGGTAGGGCGACATCCGCGCACCGGGGACGACGGTGGCCAGCAACCCCTCGCCGTCGCGGGTGGGCAGCTCGTAGGTGCCGCGGCTCACCCGCCGCACCGGTTGCCCGCCCACGGTCACGGTGGGCCGCCCGACCAGGGGGGCGCGGACCAGCACGGGACCCAGGACCTCGGGCAGGTGGACGGGGACCGGTACGGACACGGGCCGATGGTAGACCGCCGGCGTCCTGCCGCTCGGCCTGGTCCGCGACTCGCTGAGCCGTCGCAGCAGGGTGGGCGCACGGCCGGGTGTGGGCGTTGCCGTCACGAGACGTGTTCTGCCGCCTGGGCGTCCGAGGAGTTGCCCTGGTGCAGTTCGGAGCGGTCGCGCACGTTCCGCAGCTCCCAGGTCTGGATCCCCCAGAAGACTGCGAACTCCACGATCAGCACCGCTTCCAACCAGAAGATCCACTCGCCCCACGTCCAGTGCCCCGCTGGGTCCCTGCCCAGGGCGAGACCGGTGCCCGCGATCACGACGCCGGAGGCAATCATGGCGCCGAGCACGACCTTGTAGGCGCGGTCGTACCTGACCGTCGGGCTCGCAGCCTCACGATCACGCTCGGTGTACGCCCTGGTGTTCATGGCCACGACGAGCCCGATCCCGATGAACATCGAGATGGCGGCGGTGTAGTGGCCGTGACTCAGCACGAGGTCGTCGGCGACCAGGAAGACCGCTGCCCCGGCCGCGAGCGCAGCGGTCGTCCCGAGGAGGGGCCCGGTCGCCAGTGGCCCACGACGTGGTGCCGCCGCGCCCCGGCGCACCCACCACGCGATCGCGACCGTGACGGCGCCGCCCACCAGGACGGCTGCCACGTTGTTCTGCACGGCGTCCGCCAGCTCGGTACGGGACGGCACGTTGCTCGCCCGGCAGTTGGTGTCCACCGTCGTCGGCACGAAAGCCACCACGAACGCGAGGAATCCGGACACGTTGAGTGCCACGTCCTCCGGATCGGTGTTGCCCCGGTAGACGATGAGGCAGGTACCGATCGCGCACAGGCACGACACGAAGACGGCCCGGGACGCGGTGTAGTAGTAGGCACTGATCGAGCCCGGCCAGCAGTCGAACGCCGCGATCTGGAAGACCACCGATGCGCCGAGGACGGCGACCAGCACTGGCATGGCCACCCGCAGGTAGCGGTAGGTGTTCAGGACATTCTCTTCGTGCGACGTCGTCATCGCCCAGACCTCTCCGTGGCCACCGCAGGCGACAGTGTGCACCCGTGGACCGCCGGGGGCGGTGACTTTCGCCGAAGTCCCCGCTCCGTATCTGAGGCCCTCCTGCCATGCTCCTGACAGCGTCCGATCACGACGGGGCCGCCGTCGGAGCTGTCGCCGGGAGATGCCATGGAGGTCACCGAGCTGCGCGTGCACGGGGTCTCCGGCACGCCGCCCGAGGTGCTGGTCGGCGCGACGACGGTCGAGCAGGTGGCCGGCGACGACCTGGTCAGGTTCGTGCGTCCCGCACCCGCACCTCGTCCGCGTGGTGACGACCCGGTGGTCGAGGGGATGAGCTGGGGTCGGCTCACCTCCGGTCCGGCGCTGCAGGCGCTCTGGCTCGGGCTGCTGCCGCTCGGGCTGGTGAACCTGGCGTTCTGGGCGGGTCACCATCCGGACCGGGAACGGTTCCACGGGCTGATCCGCCTGATCGCCCTCAGTGTCACCGCCGTCCTCACCGTGTCGGTGACCCACGTCGCCGTCGACCTGCTGGCCTGGCAGTGCCGCGGGCAGCAGTGCGGCGCCATCACCGGCGCGCTGGCCTTCGCCGACGGCTGGGCACCGGGCACCCGGGTGGCGCTGGCCTCGCTCGTCCCGGTGCTGGGGCTTGCCGCCCTCACCGTGCTGTCGCGTCGGGCCAGCCTGCGGTACGAGGCGGTGGCCGCATCGGCCGCGGCGACCACCCCATCGGGCGAGGCGACCGTGTTCGGGCGCGAGGAGCACGGGACCGACGACCGCCACCCCGACCTGGACTCGGTCTGGATGTGGCGCGGGGAGTCGCTGGCCCGGCGGCTGCGCGTCGTCCACCTCGCCACCGGCTGGTCGGTCGTGGCCGCCGTCGTGGCCCTGGTGCCGGATGACCGCGGTGCCGCGTCCGTCCTCGCACTCGGCCTGGCCGCCGTCGCGGTCGTGCTGGGAGCGGTCCTGGTTTGGTCCCCCTGTCCTGGACCCGGTGGTCCGCCGGCGCCCTGCGGGGAGAACGCCTGGTGGGGGGGCTCCTGCAGGGCCTCGCGCTGGCCGGCGTGGTGTCCGCCGGCATCGGAGTGTGGGGCGCAGCCGCCCCGCCGTGGAGGGACGCCCCCAGCGCGCTGCCCCGGCTGCCCCTGCTGGTCGACCTCCTCGTCGCCGGGCAGGCCCTTCTCCTCGTCGCTCTCCTCGTGCTCCGCCTGGTCGGGCCCGACGGTCGGCACACCGGCCCGGACGGAACCGAGCAGGGGTGGCTCGGCCGCACCCTCGCACTGGTGGGCCCGACCCTCCTGGCCTCCAGCGGCGTGCTGCTGGGCTACGCCTACTCCGCCGCCGTGTCCGCCCGCGTCATGGACCTGCTGCGCGGCACATCGGACGACGTCCAGCTCACCGGACTGCGCATCTTCAACTGGGGAGCAACGGGTTTCGCCTTCTTCGTCCTGATCCTGGTGGTGTTCGGCGCGGCCATGGCAGGTCGGGTCGTCCGCGGCCGGCGGCGGATCATCACGCAGGTCCTGCACGAGTACGGGTACGCCTCGGGCGAGCTGCCTGCGCAGGAGTACCGGCGCTGGCGCGAGGACCACCGGGTGCGTCGCGTCGCACTCCCCCGGGCCACGTCCGAGCTGGCCCAGACCGACAACGTCCTGGCCCTGCTCGGCCTCGGGGCGGTCGCCGGGCTGGTGGTGGCGATCATCGCCTCCGCCACCACCGTGGCCACCCTCACCGGGCGCACGCTGGCCCTCGAGCCGCCGCGCGGCCTCGTGACCCTCGGCAGCTGGCTGGTGACCCTGGCCGGGGCCGGGCTGGTGGCGCTCGGTGTGGCCGGGTGGCGCTCGGAGGTCTGGCGGCGCCGGCTCGGGATCGCGTGGGACGTGCTGGCCTTCTGGCCCCGGGCGGCCCACCCGCTCGCGCCGCCCAGCTACTGCGAGCGTGCGGTGCCCCAGCTCGTCGCACGCACCTGCCACCTCGCCCGGCGCTCGTCCGGGGGCCACGGCGTGGTGCTGTCCGGGCACTCCCAGGGATCGGTCCTCTGCGTCGCGGTGGTACAGCAGCTCTTTGCGCTGGACCCGACGGACGGGCTCGACCGCGTCGCCCTGCTGACCCACGGCAGCCCGCTGGGACGCGCGTACGCCACCATCTTCCCGCACCACTTCGGGTACGCGCGGCTGCGAGCCGTCGACGCCCGGCTCGGGCGACGGTGGATCAACCTGTTCCGGGTGACCGACCCCATCGGCTCCAGCCTGGTGCGTGTGCTCGGTACCGGTCGGGACCGTCGGGTCGGCGACCCCGAGGGACTGGACATGGACGGGGCGCTCGCCGCCTACCCGCCCGTGCGCGGCCACTCCGGCTACGACCTCTCGGACGCCTACGGCGACGCCGTCGACGAGCTGACCCTGCAGGTGCTGGGGAGGGAGCGCGCGGACTGACCGCCCGCGCACACCTACGCTCGGCCGCGTGACCGCTGGACCCACCTCGCAGCAGCGCCCGACCTGGCCCGCGCTGCGCGAGGTCCTGGCGACCCCCGGGTACCGACGCCTGCTCGGCACCCGGCTGGCGTCCCAGGCCGGCGACGGCGCGTTCCAGGTGGGCCTGGCGTCGCTGGTGTTCTTCTCCCCGGAGCGGGCGGCGACCACGACGGCCGTCGCGTGGGCGTTCACGGCGGCGCTCGTCCCCTACACGGTGGTCGGGCCGTTCGCAGGCGTGCTGCTCGACCGCTGGCGTCGCCGGCAGGTGCTGCTCGTGGCCAACCTGGTGCGGGCGGTGCTGGTGCTGCTCGTGTCCTGGGTCGTCGTGGTGGTCGGGGTCGGGCCGCTGCTCTACGTCCTGGTGCTGGTCTGCCTGTCGGTCAACCGGTTCCTCCTCGCTGGGCTGTCGGCCGGCCTCCCGCACGTGGTGCGGCCGGGCGCCCTCGTGGTGGCCAACGCGGTCACCCCCACGGCAGGGACGGTGGCCGCGCTGGTGGGCGGCGGCGCGGGGTACGGGGTGCGCTCGCTGCTCGGCGCCGGCGACGGCTCGGACGCGGTCGTGCTGGTGTGTGCGGCGCTGCTCTACCTCGGTTCTGCCGCCGTGGTGCTGCGGCTGCGTCCCGACCAGCTGGGCCCCGACGGTGGTCCATCCCCAGGGTCGGTGCGGCAGCAGCTCGTCACCGTCTCGCGGGGGCTGGTCGAGGGCGCGCGGCACGTCCGCGAGCGCCGTCCCGCGCTGGACGCGCTGCTGGTGATCGGTTCGCTCAGAACGGGGTTCGGACTGTTCACGCTCACCACGGTGCTGCTGTGCCGGAACACCCTGACCGATCCGTCCGACGTGGACGCCGGTCTCGCCCTGGTGGCGACGGTATTCGCCGCCGCCGGCGTGGGGGCCGGACTCGCCGCGGTCGTGACGCCGTCGGGCACCCGGCGGTTCGGGCTGCGCACCTGGGTGGTCGCGGCGCTGTTGGCCGCCGCCCTGGTCGAGGCGGTCCTCGCGGTCGGCGTCACGCGGGTGTCGCTCGTGACGGGGGCGTTCGTGCTCGGGATGGCCGCCCAGGCGGTCAAGATCAGCGTCGACACCGTGGTGCAGACCAGCGTCGACGACGCCTTCCGCGGCCGCGTGTTCACGTTCTACGACACCGTGTTCAACGCCGCGTTCCTGCTCGCCGCGCTGGTCGCAGTGCTCGCCGTGCCCGAGTCGGGCGATGCGCCGGCCGTGTTCGCCGGCGTCGCGGTGCTGCTCGCCGGCACTGCGCTGCTCTACCGACGAGACCGGCGGATCGGCCCCGGGGACGAGAACGGGCACGGCGGAACGGGACAGGAGCCGCCGATTGACGGCTCGGTCGCACGTCGCTAGCGTCCGCTGTCCGATCATCGTGAACCCGGAGGCTCAGATGGGTGCACGCGCAGGTCATCGCTGGCGAGCATGATCCGTCGTTCTGGTAGGGATCGTGGTCGTCCTCGCGACGCTGTCCTTGCCGACCCCGGCCTCGGCGCAGGAGTCGGGCCCGACCTCCGGCGTCACGTTCTTCGAGAGCCAGTCGGCGGCGGCGCCTCGGTCTTCTGGCAGTGCCGACGCACCTGCATCCATGGCTGGAGGGTTGTGCCAGTTCCTCCAGTACGGCGACGATCCTCATATCTCCTCGAGTTCGCCGCGAACCGTGTCAGCGCACGGATGGTGGGAGAACGTCGACTGCAAGGCGGCGAAGGCCGTCGTGACCATCCAGCTGCAGCGGAAGAACCGCGCGGGACTGTGGTTCGACATCGGTACTGAAGGCAAGAAGACCGTCTACTCGGGCGGCGGATCGGCCCACCGAGCCAACAGCCGCTACGTGTGCGTCAACACGACGAGCGGGCAGTTCCGCGCCTGGGTGGACGTCGACGTGGTCGACGTCGTCGACGCGCCGAACAGCACCTACTCGTCGGCGTTCACGTTGTCCTGCGGGTGAAGCCGGCGCGTCCCGATCCTGTCGAGGACCTGACGGTCTTCCTCGGCGTCCACGGTGAC
>JBBQSN010000019.1:0-28063 GCA_038213835.1 Actinomycetales bacterium | reverse complement strand
ACGACCAGGAACACCCACGTCACCAGACCGAGGCCGGTCGTGAGCACCGCCGCGTCCAGGAGGGAGGCGCGCTGGACTGCGCCGCCGGTCCGGCGCCGCACCAGCACCGCCAGTCCGGCGGCCACCACCGGGTAGCCCGTGAGGGAGAGCAGGTCGGCCACCGACGGGAACGGGTCGATGCCGGCGACGAGGACGAACCAGGTCCGCACCACGTCGCCCGCCAGCCAGCACACCATCCCGGAGGTCAGGAGCACCCAGGGCAGGGGCCGAGGAACGTGGCCGAGTGCCAGCGCCACGGCGACGGCCCCGAGGACCACCGCACCGGCGAGCAGGTAGAGCAGGTCGCCACCCGGTCCGGCGACGACGAGGTGGGTCACGGCGAGCAGCGGACCGGCGACGGCAACGGCCTTCCAGACGTGGTCCACCGCTGTCCATCGACAACACCACGCCTCGGGTTGAGCGGTGCGGCCCGACCGCTCTGCCCCCGGATGCCCTCAGTGGGACGCCTCCCTGCGCGTGCGGCCCCACTGGGACCGTGCCAAGGTGGGGCCCCGTACCCGGGCCCCGGGCCCCCCACCGTCGACAGCGCGCGGCGCTCCTGGTCCGTCGCGCGCCCTCATGCCCCTGCTGGGAGGTGCTCCACCCCGTGCGGATCTGCGTGATCGGACCCAGTCGGTTCCCCCTGCGCGAGCCGTTCGCGGGCGGCCTCGAGGCCCACACCCACGGACTGGTCCGCACGCTCACCGCCCGAGGGCACCGCGTGACCCTGTTCGCGGCTCCCGGGTCGGACCCGGCGCTACGCGCTCGCATCCTCGACGTCCCGCCGCTCACCCTCAGCGACGACGCGCGGCGTGACGTCGCGGCCCCGCCGGAGTGGTGGATGCGCGAGCAGCACGCCTACCTGGGCGTGATGCTCGAGCTGATGCGGCACGGGCACGGCCTGGACGTCGTGCACAACAACAGCCTGCACCACCTGCCGATAGCGATGGCATCCGCGCTGCCGGTCCCGCTGGTCACCACCCTGCACACGCCGCCGCTGCCGTGGCTGGAGTCTGCCGTCGCCCTGGCCGGTGGCGCGTCCGGCTTCGTGGCCGTCAGCGACTCGACGCGTGAGCGCTGGGCGCACGCCGTCGACTCGCAGGTGGTGCACAACGGCGTCGACCCGGCGGTGTGGCGGCCCGGACCCGGTGGCGCCCGGGCGGTCTGGACCGGCCGGATGGTGCCCGAGAAGGCCCCGCACGAGGCCGTCCTCGCCGCCCTGGGCGCCGGCCTCGCGATCGATCTGATCGGACCCGTGGGCGACGCCTCCTACGTCGAGGAGCGGGTGGCTCCGCTGCTGTCGGACCGGGTGCGCTACCTCGGCCACCTCCCGCAGGCCCAGGTGCGCGAGGTCGTGGCGCACGCGCGGGTCGCGCTGGTCTCACCCGTCTGGGAGGAGCCGTTCGGTCTGGTGGCCGCCGAGGCGGCGATGACCGGCACCCCGGTCGCCGCCTACGCCCGCGGCGGTCTCCCCGAGATCGTCACCCGGCGGGTGGGTGCGCTGGCCCCTCCGGGCGACGTCGACGCCCTCTCGCGGGCCGCCGTCATCGCCGCCGGGCTGGACCGCCGGGCGGTCCGGAGCGAGGCCGTCCGCTGCTGGGGGCTGGAGGAGATGGTCCGCCGGTACGAGCGGGTCTACGCGGGCGCCGCGGGGCTGCGGGCGGCGTGATCGGCTACTACGTGCACCACCACGGGCTGGGTCACCTGCACCGAGCTCAGGCCCTCGTGCGCCAGCTCGACGCCCGCAGCGTCCGCACCGAGCTGCTGAGCAGCCTGCCGGCGCCGGCCGGGCTCGAGGACCGCTGGACCCGGTTGGTGCCCGACGAGGTGGACGCACCCGTGGACCCCACCGCGCGCGGGGCGCTGCACTGGGCCCCGCTGCACCACCAGGGCCTGCGCGAGCGCTACCGCACCATCTCGGGCTGGATCGCGGACTCGCGCCCCGACCTGCTGGTCAGCGACGTCTCGCAGGAGGTGAGCCTGCTCGCCCGGCTGCATGGGGTGCCGGTCGTCTCCGTCGTGCAGCCCGGTCGGCGCGACGACGACGCGCACCGCCTGGGTCTGCGGGTCTCGGAGCGGCTCGTGGGGTTCTGGCCGCCCGAGGCGAACGGCGTCCTGGAGGGGCTGGCGCCCGAGCTGCGGCACCGCCTGGTCGCCGTCGGCGCGATGTCGCGGTACCTGCCCGAGGCGGCGCCCTCGCGGCGCCGCCCCCGGCACGCGCTGGTGATGGAGGGCAGCGGGGGCGCGGCCTGGACGCCTGGCGAGCTGGACGCCCTCCAGGCAGGGGCGCGCGGCTGGTCGGTGCAGCGGATCGCGCCCGGCGGTGCCTGGGCGCGCGACCCCTGGCCGCTGTTGCGCTCGGCCGCTGTGGTCGTCACGCACGCCGGGCAGAACGCCGTCGCCGAGGTGGCGGCCGCCCGGGTCCCGGCCCTGGTCGTGCCGGCCGACCGCCCGTTCGACGAGCAGCACCACACGGTCGCCGAGCTCGCCCGCGGCGGGTGGCCGTGCCTGACCACGGACCGGCTCGGCTCGGTCGACCCGGGCACCGTGCTGGACCAGGTGCAGGTGCTGGACGGGGAACGGTGGGCGGGCTGGTGCGACGGCGGGGCGGCCTCCCGGTTCGCCGACGTCGTGACCGACGTGCTGGTCCGGACCGCTCCGGCGGTGGCGTCGTGAGCGGTCTCGCCGTGGTGACCGTGGTGCACGGCCGCCACACCCACCTGGACCTGCAGGAACGGAGCCTGCGGGCCTCGTCGACCCGTCCGGACCACCGCGTGGTCGTGGCGATGGACGACCCGGCGGTCGAGGCGGACGAGGTGGTGCGGCTCGGCCCCGGACCGCAGGGGCGGCTGCCGCTCGCGGCTGCCCGCAACGCCGGTGCCCGGCGGGCGCTCGACCTCGGGGCGGACCGGTTGGTCTTCCTCGACGTCGACTGCCTCCTCGCCCGGGGAGCGCTGGCCGGCTACGACGAGGCGATGGCGACGGGCGAGCCGGTCGTCTGGTCCGGGCCCGTCACGTACCTGCGGGCCGCCGACCGCCCCTACCCGGTGGACGGCCTCGACGGTCTGGACGCCCCGCACCCGGCCCGGCCGGACCCCGGCCCCGGGCAGCGCGAGGTCGGCGACCGCTGGGAGCTGTTCTGGTCGCTCTCGTTCGCCCTGACCGCGATGGCCTGGGAGCTCACGGGCGGCTTCGACGAGGCGTACACGGGCTACGGCGCCGAGGACACCGACTTCGGGCAGCGTGCCCGCCGGTCCGGCCTGTCGCTCGGCTGGACCGGCGACGCGAGGGCCTACCACCAGCACCACCCGGTGGCGGTCGCCTCGCGGGAGCGCGTCGACGACCTGCTCCGGAACGGGCGGCTGTTCGCGGAGCGCTGGGGGTGGTGGCCGATGGACGGGTGGCTGACCGACCTGGAGCGGCAGGGACGCGTCCGGCGTGACGGGCACGGCTGGCAGGTCGTGCCCGTGGACGCGGGGACACCGACGTGAGGGCGCTGCTGACGCAGGATGACCGGACGGCGTGGTCGTCGTCCCCGCGCGCGACGAGGAGCGGCTGCTGCCGCGGATCGAAGCGGTCCGCGGCGGCGTAGCCGACGGCCCCGGCGCGCAGGGACTGCTCGACCGGCGCGGGCTCGGTGCTCCAGCCGAGGACGACCACCGGTGCCGTCCCGTGCTCGACCAGCACGTCGACGTCGAGGGGTGCGCGGACGAACTCGTCGCGCCCCCGTGCATCCGAACGCCCTCGAAGTGCGGACATGTGGGTACCCGGTTGCTCCGGGTGAGATCGCCCACGAGACAGCCCTGCTCACGAAGGAGTCGCAACATGCGTCGCACAGCACTGATCACCGCGCTCGTCATCCCGCTCGCACCCCTCGCCCTGGCGGCACCTGCGACGGCGTCGTCCACCGGGGAGGCGACGGTCTCGGTGCTGCACGCCGTCCCCGGCCTCACGGTCGACGTGTACGCGAACGGGGCCGAGCTGATCCCGGACTTCGAGCCGGGCACGCTCACCGACCCGCAGCAGCTCCCGGCGGGCAGCTACGACCTCGCCGTGTTCGCGGCCGGGGCCGACCCGGAGGCCGACGACCCGGCCATCGAGCTCGCCGACGCCACCGTTCCGGCGGGTGCGAACATCACGATCGTGGCCCACCTGGGTGCCGACGGCACACCGGTGCTGACGCCCTACGTGAACGACGTGGCGGCCCTGGACGCCGGTAAGGCGCGGCTGACGGTGCGACACACCGCCGCCGCCCCCGCCGTCGACGTGCGCGCCGGCGGCTCGCCGGTCATCGAGGGGCTCGAGAACCCGGGTGAGGAGACCCTGACCCTGGACGCCGGCCAGGTCAGCGCGGACGTCGTGCTCGCAGGCACCGACACGGTGGCGATCGGCCCGGCCGACGTCCCGCTCGCCGAGGGCACTGCGACCTTCGTCTACGCATGGGGCTCTGCGGAGGACGCGAACCTGGCGCTCGCCGTCCAGACCGTCGAGGGTCTGCACTCCTCCCCGAGCGGCGTCCCGTCCGGCGAGGCGTCGTTCCAGCCCGTGGCCTGGCTGACGATGATCGCGCTCGTCGGTCTCGTCGGCGCGGCGGTGGCCGGTCGGCGCACGGTCTCCCAGGCCGTCTGAGCGACGGTCGCGGTCCCGAGCCTCATGGAGCAGGCAGGTCGACGACGTCGGCGCCGGGCGGCGCTGATGGCGGCGGCCTGCCTGCTCGTGGCCGTGGTGAGCGGTGCAGCCGCGTGGTGGGTGTGGCAGGCGCCGGCGAGGTCGGCGGACACTGGATTGACTGTCGCACAGGCCATTGCGTCAGCCTCTCCCTCGCTACCGCCCTCCGCCGCACCGTCGAGCGACGCGGGCGCGGACGAGAGCGTCGTGGCGTTGTCACCCGCGATGCCGGCACCCGGTGTCGTGGATCCACCGGTCGCGCTCTCCGTCCCCGCTCTCGGGGTGAGCGCCGAGGTCGTCCCGGTCGGCGTGCGCGACGACGGGGCGATGGAGATCCCGCGGGACGGAGCGAGGGTCGGCTGGTACCGGTGGGGGCCCGAGCCGGGGGACGTCACCGGCAGCGCCGTGCTCTCGGGTCACGTCAGCACCCGGGCCGGCGGTCCCGGTGCCCTCCTGCGGTTGGCCGAGGCGGCACCCGGCGACGTGCTGGAGGTCACGACGGCCTCGGGCGACCTCCTGGCCTACCGCGTCGTCGGGGTCGAGACGATCACCAAGTCGGTCCTGCCGGTGGACCGGATCTTCGCGCGGGACGTCCCGCACCGGCTGACCGTCGTCACCTGCGGTGGGCCCTTCCAGCCCGCGCTCGGCAGCTATCGCGACAACGTGGTCGTCGTGGCGGAGCCGATCGCCCCCTGAGCGCCCGCACTCGCCGCTGCGGCGAGGGTCCGGCCCGAGTAACGTTCGCGGGATGCCGACGCTGCCCGCCACGACCAGGACCGTCTCGCGCACCACGACGGCCTCACCGGAGGAGGTCTTCGCCGTGCTCGCGGACGGGTGGAGCTACGCGACGTGGGTGGTGGGTGCCTCCCGCGTGCGCGCGGTGGACGCCGGCTGGCCCGCGACCGGCAGCCGGCTCCACCACTCGTTCGGGGTGTGGCCGACCGTCATCGACGACGTCTCCACCGTCCTGGAGGTCGAGCCCGGTCGGCACCTGCGGCTGCAGGCGAAGGGTCGTCCGGTCGGCGAGGCCACCGTCGACGTCACGCTGCACCCGGACGGCGACGGCTGCCGGGTGGAGATCCGCGAGGACGCCACCAAGGGGCCCGGCACCTTGGTCCCGGCACGGGTGCGGCAGCTGGGCATCGTGCCGCGCAACGTCGAGGCGCTCCGCCGGCTCTGCCTGGTCGCCGAGGGCCGAGCCGGCTCCTGACCGCCCTTCGGGCGGGCGTTCAGCGGCGCGCGCGTCGCCGGGCGTCGAGGCCGAGCAGGCCCGCCTCGCTCCACGGGCCCTGCACCTCCTCGCCCTCGGGGGAGGGGTCCAGGACGTTGCCGGGGTGCGGGTCCATCGGCACCCGGGTCAGTGCCAGCAGGCCCATCAACGGGCCGACGATCCGGTCGTAGACCGGCGGCAGTAGCTCGTGACCGAGCGCCATCACCGGGTTCGCGATGCCGACGGAGACCTCGCCGCGGCGGTGCCCGGCGGCCTTGAGCACCGCGCGAGCGACCTTCTCCGGCGGGTCCACCGGGGCCGGTGGCCGGGCCGCGCGCCCGGTGACGTTGGCGGCCTGCTCGTAGACCGGGGTGTTGACGGCGCCGGGGGAGACGCCGACCACGTGGACGCCCGGCCGGTCGCGCACCGACTGGGAGAGCATCCGGGTCAGGCCGCGCACGGCCCACTTGCCGGTGCAGTACGAGACCAGCTGCGGCACCGAGATCCGGCCGAGCACCGAGCCGACGACCACGAGGGTGCCGTGGTCGAGATCGCGCATGCCGGGCAGCACGGCGCGCGCGACGTTGGCCGTCCCGAGAACGTTCGTGGTGACCACGCGGTCGAACACCTCGGCCGGCACGTCGAGGAACTCGCCGAAGGCGATGAGGGCGGCCGCGTGCACGCAGACGTCGATCCGTCCGTGGGCCTTGAGCACCCGGTCGACCAGGGCCAAGACCGCCTCGCCGTCGGCCACGTCGACCGGCTCGACATCGGCTGCGGCAGAACCGAGCTCGCGGCACTCGGCGGCGGTGACCTCCAGCGCCTCGCGGCTGCGCGAGACGAGGACGAGGCGTGCGCCCTGCCGGGCGTACTCGTGCGCCGTCGCGCGACCGATGCCGCTGGAGGCCCCGGTGATCAGGACGACCGGCATCACGGTGCCAGCACGACCTTGACGCAGCCGTCCTGCTTCTTCTGGAAGATCTCGTAGCCGTGCGCGGCGTCCTCGAGCGGGATCCGGTGGGTCGCGAGGTCGAGGGTGCCGAGCGGGTCGGAGTCGTCCAGCACCAGGGGCATGATGTCGTCGATCCAGCGCTTCACGTGGGCCTGCCCCATCCGCAGCTGCACGCCGCGGTCGAACATCTCCATCATCGGCATCGGGTCGACCTCGCCGCCGTAGACGCCGCTCACCGACACGGTGCCGCCGCGACGGACCGCCTTGATCGCGGTGTGCAGGGCGTCGAGCCGGTCGATGGCCATCCTGTCGGTCATCGGGCGGGCGATGGCGTCCGGCAGCATGCCGACGATCGCGTGCGCCGTCTTGCCGAACGGCGAGCCGCTGGCCTCCATGCCCACGGCGTCGATGACGGCGTCGGGGCCGCGGCCACCGGTGGCCTCGATCAGATCCGCTGCGACGTCGTCGTGCTGAGACAGGTCGAAGGTCTCGATGCCGTGCTTGGCGGCCAGCGCGAGCCGCTCCGGGACGTCGTCGACGCCGATGACGCGACCGGCTCCGAGGTGACGACCGATCCGGGCGCAGAACTGGCCCACCGGACCGAGGCCGAGAACGGCCAGGGTGCCGCCCTTCGGCACGTCGGCGTACCGGACCGCCTGCCAGGCGGTCGGGAGGATGTCGGACAGGTAGAGGAAGCGCTCGTCCGGGTGGTCCGACGGCACGGGGATCGGGCCGAAGTGGGCCTGCGGCACCCGCAGGAACTCCGCCTGGCCGCCCGGGACCGAGCCGTACAGCGAGGTGTACCCGAGCAGGGAGGCACCCTTGCCCTGGTCGCGCACCTGCGTGGTCTCGCACTGCGCGAAGAGCTTCCGCTCGCACATCCAGCAGTGACCGCAGGAGATGTTGAAGGGGACGACCACCCGGTCGCCCGGCTTGATGTGGGTGACCTCCGCCCCGACCTCCTCCACGACGCCCATCGGCTCGTGGCCGAGCACGTCACCCGGGGACAGGAACGGCCCGAGCACCTCGTACAGGTGCAGGTCCGACCCGCAGATCGCGGTCGAGGTGATCCGCACGATCGCGTCGGTCGGCTCCTGCAGCACCGGGTCCGGGACGTCCTCGACCCGGACGTCCCTCTTGCCCTGCCAGGTCAGTGCGCGCACGTCGTCGCCTTTCGAGAGTCGGTGGATGTCCTTGCTCCACCCTGGGGGAAAGGACGTCGTCGCGCGCGCGGAGGCGGCACGGGGACCGATGCCTCGAGTCCGGTTCCGTCATCGCTTCGTCATCGCTTCGGGCGTCCCGGAGACCTCGGGCTGCGAGGATGAGGCATGCGCATCCTCCCGTCCTGGCCCGGGGCACCGGCCCTGACGGCCGTCCTCCTCGTCGCCGCCCTCGCGGGTTGCGCGGACGGCGTCGGGCCGACGACGTCGACCTCGTCGGGGGTCCGGACCCCCGCCGATGCCGCTGGTGGTGCCGGCTCCTCCACGGGCGCCCAGCCGACCGGTGACGACGACACCGGCCGGTCCGTCCCGGAGCTGCTCGACTTCGTGGCGCAGGACACCCAGGGACAGCAGGTCCGGGGCGCAGACCTCGCGGGGCAGGACGTCGTGCTGTGGTTCTGGGCCCCGTGGTGCACGGTGTGCGCGCGGGCCGCGGACGAGGTGAGCTCGGTCGCGGGCGCCCGGGACGACGTCAGGTTCGTCGGTGTCGGTGGACTGAGCTCGGACGCATCGGCGCTCGACCGCTTCGTCACCCAGAACGAGGTCGGCGACCTCGTGCACCTGGCCGACGTCGACGGTGCGCTGTACACCCGGTTCGGCATCAGCCAGCAGCACTCCTTCGTCGTCCTGCACGCGGACGGCCAGGTCGAGACGGTGGCCGCCTACGGGAGCGACCTCGGGCTCGAGGAGCTGGTCGCGGACGAGTTCGGCTGATGGATCCGGTCCTCCTCGGGATCGGGCTCGCCGCCGGTGCGGTCGCCGCCCTGAACCCGTGCGGCTTCGCGATGCTCCCCGCCTACCTGGCCCTGGTGGTCGATCGTGCGGGTGACGACGGAGCCGCCGCCGCCGCCGGTCGCGCGCTCCGGATGACCGCGGGCATGACCCTCGGCTTCGTCGCCGTCTTCGCCGTGTTCGCCGCGGTCGTGCTCCCGTTGTCGCTGGCGCTGGAGCAGTACCTGCCGCAGGCCACCGTCGTGATCGGGGTGGTGCTGGTGGCGCTGGGGGCCTGGCTGCTGTCCGGACGCCCGCTGGGTCTGCGGGTCGGGTCGCACGGAGGAGCGCCGACCGGGGGGCTGCGATCCATGGTCGCCTACGGCGTCGCCTACGCGGTGGCCTCGTTGTCCTGCACCGTGGGTCCCTTCCTGGCGGTGACGGCGAGCGCGGCCCGGACGGGGACGGTGCTGGCAGCCGCCGGCGTGGTCCTCGCCTTCGCCCTGGGCATGGCCGGGGTGGTGGGTGCCCTCGCCATCTCGGTCGCGCTGGCTCGCGTCGAGCTGGTCCGCGGGCTGCGCCGGGCACTGCCGTACGTCGGGCGGGCCAGCGGCGGGCTGCTCGTCGTCGCCGGCCTGTACGTGGCCTACTACGGCTGGTACGAGGCGCGGGTGTTCGCCGGTGGCGACCCGCAGGACCCGGTCGTCGACACGGCGCTGGCCGTGCAGGGCTGGCTCTCTCGCCTCGTCCTGGAGGCCGGCCCGGTCCTGCTGCTCGTGGTCGTCGTGGTCGTCGTGGTCATGGCCCTGGTGCGCAGCCGCCGCACCCGGTCGCCCGCCGGGTGAACCTCGCGAGCTCGTCCCGGGTTGGCACACTGGGGCTGGTGCAGGCGGACCCGGTCACCGAGCAGGTCGACTCCCACTTCGTGGACGTCGTCCGCCGCCTGGAGGTCGGGGGTCAGGTGACGCGCACGCTCGGCGTCGGGCTGACGGCCGAGCGCGCACTGCAGCTGTTCGACGCACAGCTGACGAGCAGGCACCTGGACCTCGCGGCGCGGTGGCTCCGGTTGCAGGGCAAGGGCTTCTACACGATCGGCTCCTCCGGGCACGAGGGGAACGTAGCCGTGGCAGCCGCGCTGCGACCCACCGACCCGGCGCTGCTGCACTACCGGTCGGGTGCGTTCTACGTGGAGCGGGCCCGGCAGGTGCCCGGCACCGACGCCGTCCGCGACGTGCTCCTGGGTCTGGTGGCCTCGGTGCACGACCCGATCTCGGGCGGCCGCCACAAGGTGTTCGGGCGGCACGAGTTGTCGGTCGTGCCGCAGACCTCGACGATCGGCTCGCACCTGCCGCGCGCCCTCGGGGTGGCGTTCTCGACCGATCGGGCGGCCAAGCTCGGCGTCGGCGGGCCGTGGCCGCGCGACGCCGTGACGGTGTGCTCGTTCGGCGACGCCTCGGCGAACCACTCGACCGCGACGGGGGCGATCAACGCAGCCATCCAGGTGGCGAGCCGCGGGCTGCCGGTGCCGCTGATGCTGGTCTGCGAGGACAACGGGCTGGGCATCAGCGTCCCGACCCCGAGCGGGTGGATCGAGCAGGCGTACGGGGCGCGCGAGGGACTGCGCTACGTCGCGGCCGACGGCAGCGACCTCGTCGGCTCGCTGCGGGCCGCCACCGAGCTGGTGGCCTGGGTGCGTCGTCACCGTCGCCCGGCTTTCCTGCACCTGCGCACGGTGCGTCTGATGGGACATGCAGGGACGGATCTCGAGAGCGCCTACCGCACAACGGGTTCAGTGGCTGCCGACCTAGCCCGGGACCCGCTGATAGCGAATGCCCGGCTGCTCGTCGGCACCGGCACCCTCGCGGTCGGCGACGTGCTGCAGCGGTACGAGGCCGTGCGCTCGCACGTGCTGGAGGTCGCGCGCGACGTCGCCGACGCGCCACGGCTCCGCTCGGCCGAGCAGGTGGTCGCGGCGCTGGCGCCACGGCGCCCGGACCGGGTCGCGCAGGCGGCCGCGGTCGCCGCCGCCCCGTCCCGACGTCGCGTGGTGCACGGCGCGACGCTGCCTGAGGGCGGACCGCCGCTGACGCTCGCGCAGCAGATCAACCGCACCCTGCTGGACGTGCTCGCCGTCGACCCGGGGGCGCTCGTCTTCGGCCAGGACGTCGCGGTCAAGGGTGGCGTCTACGGGGTCACGCGCGGGCTGCAGCGGCGGATCGGACCGGCGCGGGTGTTCGACACCCTGCTCGACGAGCAGACCGTGCTCGGCCTCGGCCTCGGCGCCGGGCTCTGCGGCCTGCTGCCGATCCCCGAGATCCAGTACCTCGCCTACCTGCACAACGCCGCCGACCAGCTGCGCGGCGAGGGAGCGACGCTGCCCTTCTTCTCGGACGGGCGGTACCGCAACCCGATGGTGGTGCGGATCGCCGGGTACGCCTACCAGAAGGGTTTCGGCGGCCACTTCCACAACGACAACGCCGTGGGGGCGCTGCGGGACGTCCCCGGCCTGGTCGTCGCGTCGCCGTCGCGTCCCGAGGACGCCGCGGCGATGCTACGCACCTGCGTGGCGGCCGGTCGGGTCGACGGCACGCTGTCGGTCTTCCTCGAGCCGATCGCGCTCTACCACTCGGCGGACCTGCACGAGGAGGGCGACGGCGGCTGGACCGCCCCGTACGCGGCCCCCACCACCTGGGCCGCCGGGCACGTCCCGATCGGATCCGCCCGCACCCACGGTGACGGCGCAGACCTCACGGTGGTGACGTTCGGCAACGGGCTGCGGATGAGCCTGCGGGTGGCGAAGCGGTTGGCGCGGAGGGGGATCGGCGTACGGGTCGTCGACCTCCGCTGGCTCGCGCCGCTGCCGGTCGACGACGTCGTGCGCGAGGCGCGGGCCACCGGGCGCGTGCTCGTCGTCGACGAGACCCGGCGCACCGGTGGGGTGTCGGAGGGCGTCCTGGCCGGGTTGGTCGACGCCGACTTCGTCGGCCGGGTCGCCCGGGTGACGAGCCGGGACAGCTTCGTCCCGCTGGGCGATGCGGCGCTCACGGTGCTGGTCTCCGAGGACGACATCGAGCGTGCGGCGCTGGAGCTGCTGGGCTGAGCCGGTCGTGGGTCGAGCCCGTGATCGACCCGACCCGGGCCGGCTGGCACGATGGCCCGGTCAGCAGCCAGCCGGCCGAGAACGGCCTGACCCCCGAGGTGTCCTGTGCCCGGTCCTGCCCCTCTGCGCCACCGCACCTGGCTGGTCGCCGCCGCCGCGAGCCTCTGGGGGACCTCCGCGCTGATGCGCGAGCCACTGGTGGCCTCCGGGCTCCCTGCGAGCATGATCGTCCTCACCGAGCACGCCCTGCTGGCGCTGTGCCTGTCTCCCTGGGTGGTGCCGGCCGTGCGCACGGTGCTGGCCGCCTCGTGGCGCACCCGTCTCTCGGTGCTGGTCATCGGTGCCGGGTCCTCCGCGCTGGCGACCACGCTGTTCACGATGGCCTTCGGTCTCGGCGACCCGATCACGCCGCAGGTGCTGCAGAAGCTCCAGCCCGTGTTCGCGATCGTCCTGGCGACCGTCGTCCTCGGGGAGCGGCTGCGTCCGTTCTTCTGGTTCTTCGCCGTCCCGGCCATAGCGGGGGCCTGGCTGCCGGCCTTCCCCGATCCCGGACACGTCGACATCCGTTCTGCCCAGGGCGCCCTGCTCGCGGTGGGTGCCGCTGCGCTGTGGGCCGCCGGCACCGTCCTCGGACGTGCCGTCACCGTCGAGCTCGGCCCGCTGGACGTGACGGCGCTGCGGTTCACCATCGGCCTGGTCACGATGGTGGGGGTGGTGTCGGTGCGCGAGGAGTGGACCGCGATCCCGCTCTCGTCGCTGCCGCTCCTGGCCGCACTCGCGCTCGTGCCCGGCCTGCTGGCCCTGCTGCTGTACTACAGGGGCCTGAGCCGCACCCCCGCCAGCAAGGCGACACTGGCCGAGCTGGCCTTCCCGCTGACGGCGGCACTCGTCGGCGTCGTCGTGCTGGGAGGACGGCTGGAGGTCTCGCAGTGGCTCGGGTTCGCCGTCGTGCTCGTGGCGGTCACGGGCATGGCGCTGCAGGAACGGGTCGGCACGACCCCGGCCGTCTCCGACCAGCGGGTGCCCGAAACGGTGGGCTGAGGGGCTGGCGGTCAGGCGCTCGCACCACGCTCCTGGAGCAGGTTGGCCATGATGCCGAGCTCGCGGTTCTGTCCGGAGACCACCGCGTCGGCGACCTCGCGCAGGGCGGGGTCGTCGCTGCGGTCGGCGAACTCCTCGGCCATCACGATGGCGGCCTCGTGGTGCCGGGTCATCAGCTGCAGGAACAGCACCTCGGCCTCCTCGCCCCGGAGCCGGGACAGCTCGGCCAGCTCGTCGTCGTCCGCCATCCCCATCGCCTGAAGCAGCCGGGCCCGCTTCTGCGCCGGCGAGCCGGCGTCGTCACCGGCCGAGGGATCGAGGACGTGCCCGGCGCCCGCGTGCTGGCCGCCCTCCTCCATCCACGCCATCAGCGGGACGCTCGTGGTGCTCGGGACGTCGTTCGCGCGCAGCCAGGCCAGGAACATGCCCTGCTGCTCGGCCTGGCTCTTGATCATGTCGAGGGCGAGGACGTCGACGTCGGGGTCGTCGGTGGCCTCACGGACGAGGAACGACATCGTCACCGCCTGCTCGTGGTGCACGATCATGTCGCGGGAGAAGCCCACCTCGGGCGAGGTGTCGGCCGGCCGGGCACCGGGCCAGGCCACCTGGACCAGGACGACGACCAGCGCGGCTGCCAGCAGCAGGGTCAGGACGGTGGTGGCCACCTTCCACGGCCGGGTCGGGTCGTGCGCCGGTCGCGTCGAGGTCACGCCTCCATGGTCGCACCGTCGCCGCCGGTGGCCGTCCCGCCCCGCGGGCCCACACCCTCGGCCGAGTGTGACGCCAGGGCGCGACACGCTCGGCGCGCCGCGTCCGGGGTTCACACTCGGCATATTCGTTGAACCGGACGGTTCACTGATGTACGGTGAACCACATGGTTCAACCACAGCAGCTCGACCGGGTCTTCTCGGCGCTGGCCGATCCCACCCGGCGACAGGTCCTGCAGCGGCTGGGCTCCGGCCCGGCCTCGCTGGGGGAGCTCGCCGCGCCGGCCGGGATGACGGTGACGGGCATGACCAAGCACGTCCGCGTGCTCGAGCAGGCCGGTCTGGTGGCGACCGAGAAGGTGGGCCGGGAGCGGCGGTGCCGGCTCGGCGAGGAGCGGCTGGAGGACGCGATGGCGTGGATCGGCTTCTACCAGCGGCTCTGGGAGCGCCGGCTCGACGGCCTGGAGGCGTGGTTCACCCTCGGACGCGGGACCACCCGGAAGGAGACGGATCGATGAGCGGGACGACGGAGCCGGCGGACGACCCGGGGCTGGACCTGCGCACCAGCCGGTACCTCCCGGCCACGCCGGAGCAGGTGTTCGACGCCTACACCGACGCCGAGAAGCAGAAGGCCTGGTTCAGCATCCTGGACGAGACGCCTGGTGTGGTCGAGATCGATGTCGACCTGCGTGTGGGCGGGACCCAGACAGCGGTCTGGGGCCCGAGCCGGGACCACGTGTTCCGCGAGGTGCAGACCTTCCTGGTGGTCGAGCGCCCGCACCGGCTGGTCACCGAGTCGACCGGCAGCACCCCCGACGGCGACACGATGGTGACGACGATCGAGGTCCTCTTCGAGGCGGAGGGCGACGGCACCCGGATGTCGGTGCACCAGAGCGGTTTCCCGACCCCGGAGCTGCGCGACTTCTTCACCGGCGAGGTGTGGGTCGGCGCGTTCGCCCGGATCGAGGCGTACCTGCGCCACGAGGGAGGGGGGCCGGCATGAGCGCCCGACCGCGCTGGGCCTGGCCCCGCTGCTGGCCGTCGTCACCATCGCGTTGATGACGCTGCCGGCCGGCTTCGACGGCGTCAGCACCGCCTCGCTGGCGCTCTGCCACCTGATGCTCGTCCCGATCAGCGTCGTCGCGATCCTGCTGCTGCGCCGGGCGTCGGCCGTCTCGCCTGGTCGCGCACCCGCCGGGGTGCCGGCATGAGCCCCGCCCCCACCCCCGTCGACGCCTACGTCGACACCTTCCCTGACGACGTCCGCGAGGTGCTCGTCGAGGTCGCGGCGGCGATCCGCCGCGCGCTGCCCGGTGCCGACGAGAAGATCCGCTACGGCATGCCGGCCTTCGTCGTCCGCGACCGGTACGGCCTGCACTTCGCCGGCTGGAAGAAGCACGTGGGCCTGTACCCGGTCGCGCCCCTGCCGTCCGCTCTCGAGGCGGAGGTGGCTCCGCACCGCAGCAGCAAGGACACCGTGCAGTTCTTCTACCGGGACGGCGTGCCGTACGACCTGGTGGAGCGGGTCGCCGCCGCCCTGGCCGCGCAGCACGCCGGGGTGGACCAGGACCCGTCCTGACGCCTCCCCGACTGGACCTCTCGGCGCGCGACCGGTAGGCAGGTGGTCCATGACCGTCATCGGCCTCCACGCCTCGCACGAGCAGGTGCACCCCGCGCAGCTGCTGAAGGACGTCCAGCACGCCGAGCAGGCCGGGTTCACCGCCGCCATGTGCTCGGACCACTTCTCCCCCTGGAGCAGCCGCCAGGGCCAGTCCGGCTTCGCCTGGACCTGGCTCGGGGCCGCCCTGGCGACCACGAGCCTGCCGTTCGGGGTCGTCAACGCCCCGGGCCAGCGCTACCACCCGGCGATCGTCGCCCAGGCGATCGGCTCGCTCGCAGCCATGTTCCCCGGCCGGTTCTGGGCCGCGCTCGGCACCGGTGAGAACTCCAACGAGCACATCACCGGGGACGGGTGGCCGCGCAAGGAGGTGCGCCAGCAGCGGCTCGAGGAGTGCGTCGACGTCATCCGCCGGATGCTCGACGGCGAGGAGGTCAGCCACGACGGCCTCGTCACCGTCGACCGGGCCCGGCTGTGGACCCGGCCCGAGACCAGGCCCGCGCTGATCGCGCCCGCCGTCAGCGTGGCCACCGCACGCCGGGGTGCGGCGTGGGCCGACGGGATGGCGACGATCAACCAGCCGCACGACCACCTGCGCGAGATGGTCGCGGCCTACCGCGACGCCGGTGGCCGGGGAACGCTCGTCCTGCAGGTGCACCTCGCCTGGGCGCCGACCGAGGCCGAGGCCGAGCACATCGCCCACGACCAGTGGCGCACCAACGTGTTCAGTCCTCCGGTGCCGTGGGACCTCGACACCGCCGAGGCCTTCGACGTCGTGGGCGAGGACGTCACGGTCGAGCAGGTCCGGCGCGGCGTCCTGGTCTCCAGCGACCCCGGCCGGCACGCCCAGTGGCTCAGCGAGCTGGTGGACATCGGGTTCGACCAGGTCTACCTGCACCACGTCGGTCGGGAGCTGTCCGGCTTCATCGACACCTTTGGCGAGAAGGTGCTGCCGCAGCTCGACGTCACCGCTCCCGGGCCGGTCGAGGGGACGAGCCGGTGAGGGCGTCCGACACCAGCGACCTCTGGTGGAAGACCGCTGTCGTGTACTGCCTCGACGTCGAGACGTTCCTGGACTCGGACGGCGACGGCACCGGTGACCTGCCGGGGCTGGTCGAGCGGGTCGACTACCTGGCCGAGCTCGGCGTCACCTGCCTGTGGCTGATGCCGTTCTTCCCGACACCGGACCGCGACGACGGCTACGACATCAGCGACCACTACGCCGTCGACAAGCGGCTCGGCGACCTCGGTGACCTGGTCGAGCTGATCCGCACCGCGCGCGACCGCGGCATCCGCGTCATCGCAGACCTCGTGGTCAACCACACCTCCGACAAGCACCCGTGGTTCCGCGCTGCGCGCTCCAGCACGACGAACCCGTACCGGGACTTCTACGTCTGGCGCAGCGACCCGCCGCCGGACACCTCGGCCGACGTGGTCTTCCCCGACCAGGAGGACAGCATCTGGGAGCTGGACGACCGCACCGGCGAGTACTACCTGCACCGCTTCTACAAGCACCAGCCCGACCTCAACGTCG
Source organism: Actinomycetales bacterium (assembly GCA_038213835.1). Classification (GTDB taxonomy): domain Bacteria; phylum Actinomycetota; class Actinomycetes; order Actinomycetales; family CAWJMD01; genus JBBQSN01. The sequence goes on along the minus strand of JBBQSN010000019.1, from coordinate 11,263 downwards.
CCAACCCGAGGGTGCGCGACGAGATCGCCAAGATGATGGGGTTCTGGCTCGAGCTGGGTCTGTCCGGCTTCCGGGTCGACGCCGTCCCGTTCCTGCTCGAGGACCTCGGGGTCGAGGACCACCCCGACCGGCTGGCCGATCCGCACGTCTACCTCAAGGCGCTGCGCTCGTTCCTGGGCCGCCGCACCGGTGACGCGATCCTGCTGGGCGAGGTCAACCTGCCGCACGAGCAGCAGCTGGAGTTCTTCGGCGGGCCCGACGGCGACGAGCTGACGATGATGTTCGACTTCATCGGGATGCAGAACATGTACCTGGCGCTGGCCCGGCAGGATGCCGGCCCGCTGGCGGCGGCGCTGCTCGCCCGGCCGCAGACCATGCCGGAGGCGCAGTGGGCCACCTTCGTGCGCAACCACGACGAGCTCACCCTGGACAAGCTCAGCGACGCCGAGCGGCAGGAGGTGTTCGCCGCCTTCGGCCCCGAGGAGCGGATGCAGGTCTTCGGGCGCGGGCTGAAGCGCCGGCTGCCCCCGATGCTGGACGGTGACCCGCGGCGGGTCCGGATGGTCTACAGCCTGCTGTTCTCGCTGCCCGGCACCCCGGTGCTGTACTACGGCGAGGAGATCGGGATGGGCGAGGACCTCGACGCCGAGGGCCGGATGGCCGTCCGCACCCCGATGCAGTGGACGTCCGGGCGCAACGGCGGGTTCTCGTCGGCCGCGCCGTCGCGGCTGGCCTCCGCCGTGGTCGGCGACGGCTACGGGCCGCAGCACGTCAACGTGTCCGACCAGCGCCGGGACCCGGACTCGCTGTGGACGTTCGTGCAGCTGCTCGCCCGCCGGTACCGCGAGTGCCCCGAGCTCGGCTGGGGCGCGTTCGAGGTGCTGGACCAGCCGCACCCCGCCGTCCTGGCCCACCGGTGCACCTGGAAGGACGCCACCGTCGTGGCCCTGCACAACCTGGGGCCCGCCGCCGTCGACGTCCCGCTGCGGCTTCAGGACGCCGACGCCGACTGCTCGCTGGCCGACCTGCTGCAGACCGGCAGCACCGCGCTGGACGGGCAGGGCCGTGCGGAGGTCGCGCTGGAGGGCTACGGGTACCGATGGCTGCGGCTGCAGCACCCGCAGGAGCGCCGGCTGCTCTGAGAGGGTGGGCGCCGCGACGGCGAGGGTGCGGGCGGCCGGTGCCGTGGTGGTCGTGGTCGCTGAGAACGCCTGCTGCGCAGTCTCTTCAGAAGGCCTCAGGTGAAGGCGTCGGCAGGCAGGTCTCGCTCGCCGTCGACGATCGCGCGGACGATCCGGTCGGCCACCGCCTGCGGATCCTTGCCGGTCCCGAGCGCAGGAGCCGTGCCGGCCACCGGGCGTCCGGCCAGCCCGGTCTCGGTGTGCGGCGGGCGCACGTCGATCACGCGGATCCTGCGTCGGCGCAGCTCGTGCTGCAGCGCGCGCCCGAAGGCGGTCAGCGCCGCCTTGCTGGCGGAGTAGGCCGCCATGCCGGCCGTTGGCCGGTCGGCGACGATCGCGCTGAGCAGCACCACGGTGGAGGCCTCGCCGAGCACGGGCACCGCCGCGCGCAGAACGCGCGCCGGGCCGAGGGTGTTGACCAGGAACAGCTCGTCCAGGTCGTCGTCGTCGAGCTCCTCGACGGTCCCGAAAGCGACGACGCCCGAGGCGATCACGAGCAGGTCGAGGCCCTGACGCCCTGCTGCCTCGCTGACGGCTCGGGCGGGTGCCTGCGGGTCGGCCAGGTCCAGGGTCGTGGTGCCGAGCACCCGGTCACCGAGCTCGGCGGACAGCTCGTCCAGCCGGTCCTGTCGTCGGCCGGTCAGGGAGAGCGCGAGACCCTCGGCCGCCAGGCCACGGGCGATCGCGGCGCCGAGGACGCCGGTCGCGCCGACGACGAGCGCGTGCTGCGTCGCCCGGTGCTGCCCAGCTGTGGTGTCGGCCATGCTCGAAGTCTCGCCCAGGTGGCCCGATCGTGCCGTCCGGGTCTCAGCGCGTCCCGTAGCCCGCGTTGAGGGCGGCGTCGGCGTCGATGGTGGCCGCCGCCTGCTCGAGCGCCGCCCGCGGCTCCGCCGACCCGTCGAACACCGAGGCGACGGCCTCGGAGAAGGCCGCCGTGACGACCGGGTAGGCGGGCGTGGCCGGTCGGGCCACGGCCACGCACCCGGCCCCGTCGTCGAACCTGTCGTCCGGCCCCGGACCGGCGCCGCATGCCCGGGTGAGCTGCTCCGCGTACAGGTGCAGGTCTCCGCCGGGCTGGTAGTCGGGTGTCGCCTCCAGCACCGACGTGCGCCCGGGCACGGCGCTGTTCGCGGCGGTGAGCGCTCGGACGGCCTCGGGCGAGACGAGGTGGTCCACGAGGTCGGCGGCCTCGGCGGACCGGGTCGTGGTCGACGGGACGGTCCACGCCCACGAGCCGAGGGCGGACCTCGACCCGTGACCGAGGTCGGGCAGGGGCAGCAGGACGAGGTCGTCACCGAGGGCCTCCGCGTAGCTCCGGTGCTCCCAGTGCCCCACCCACGACAGGGCGACCTCCCGGTCCACGAACGCGGTGCCGTCCGGGTCGGGGTCGGTCCACGCGCGCCACGACGCCAGGTCGGTGAGGGCGCCGACGGCCTGGGCGGAGTCGAGCTGCCCGCCGGCACGGCCGGTCGTGGTGTCGACCAGGTCCGTCCCCGCGGAGGCCAGCAGCGGCGCGAAGGCGTACGTGAACCACTCCCCGACGCCGTACGAGAGCTTGAGGTCGAGCACCCGGCCGTCCGGGTCGTCGGCCGCGAGCGCCGCCAGCGCGGCGGACATCTCCTGCCCCGTCCAGGCGTCGTCGGGACCCGTGGGGACGCGCACGCCGGCCTCCGCCAGCCGGCTCGCGTCGGCGAACAGCCCGAGACCGGAGTCGAAGGTCCCGACCGAGTAGAGCCGGTCCCGGTAGGTGCCCTGGGCCACCAGCGAGGGGAGGAGGTCCTGCCGGGTGGACGAGGGGAGCAGGTCGTCCAGCGGGAGCAGGTCCCCGCGGTAGGCCAGGTCGGCCGTCCACGGTCCGTCCAGGTCGAGCACGTCCGGCAGCGAGCCCGCCGCGGCGGCCGCCTGCACCTCGTCGTTGTAGGTGCCCTCCCCGAGGAAGGTGAGATCGACGGTCACCCCCTGCGCACGCTCCCAGTCCCGCACGAGGTCCTGAACCGCCTCTCGCTCGGCCGGGGTGCCGCCGTGCGACCAGAGCGTCAGGGCGCGGGCCGCGTCGCCCTCGGACGAGCCGCCGCACGCGCCCAGGCCGACAGCAAGGACGGCGCCCGCCGCAGCCGCGAGCGCGCGTCGTGCGGCGGGACGGGTCCGGGTCACACCTCCTCATCGGCAGCCGAGGCCATCACCTGAACGGCTCAAGCGCGAAGACGGGTGTGCCGAGAACAGGGCCGGAGGAGTCGGCCGTCGGGCCGTGGGAGGAGGACCAGCAGTGACGTCACACGGCGCCAGCCGGACCATGACCGTGGCCACCGCGGTCGTGTCGCTCGTGCTCGCCGTCCTCACCGCCTTCGCCGTGCTGACCGTCTCGTCGATCCGGGCCTCCCAGCACGAGCTGGAGCGCCTGACCGCGACGGTCACCGTGTGGCGCGACCTCCAGCTGGCGGTGTCGGAGGAGGCTTTCGCCGAGGCCGGGTACCGGCGGGCACCGTCGGAGCAGTCCCTGGCCCGGATCGAGGCCGCGGTCGCGGCCGTCCTCGACCGCGTGGCCGCCGCCCGGGAGGTGGGCGACGCCCGCGACTCCACGACGCTCAGCTACGTCACGGTGCTCAACGACCGCTACGTCACCGAGCTGCGGCGGACGCTCGACACCGCCCCGCTGCCCGGCGACGACGACCGGGTCGCCGGGCCCGCGCTCGACTCGATGTCCACGGTCCTGGCGGGGGCGGTCCAGGGCCACCGCGACCGGGCGGCGGACAAGCGGGCCGAGCAGGCGGCACAGACCGACCTGATGCTCTGGGTGGTGCCCTCCGGGACGCTCGTCGGGGCGCTGGCCCTCGGCGGCTGCTGGTTGACGCTCGTGCGCGCCCACCGCCGGCTCATCGTCGACGCCGGCGACAGCGCCCGCCGGGCCGCCCGGGACCCCCTGACCGGCCTGGCCAACCGCGAGGCGCTGCACGAGGCGTTCGAGGACCGTCGGGCCGCAGGCGCTGAGATGGCGCTCATGCTGGTCGATCTCGATCACTTCAAGGAGGTCAACGACACCCTCGGGCACCAGGCGGGGGACGCCCTCCTTGTCGCCGTCGGCGACCAGATGTCGGCCATCGTCCGCGACGGCGACCTCGTCGCCCGCCTCGGCGGGGACGAGTTCGCGGTGCTGCTCGGGGCCGACGGCGGGGTGCGCCGGGTGGCCGACGCGATCATCGCCGCGGTGGCCGACCTCGCGATCGCGTACGACGTGGGGGTCGGGGCCTCGGTCGGGACGGCGCGCCGCCCCGTCGACGGCGACACCTACGAGGAGCTGGTCGCGGCCGCCGACACCGCGCTGTACGTGGCCAAGCGCGCGGGTCGCGGCCGCGCGCACCACGCCGTGCCGACTCCCGACGACGAGCGGGTGCTGCTGGGTTGAGGGAGGGGTCTCGACGGCCGGGTCAGCCGAGGCCGAGGATCCTGGTGCGCTCCCGCTCGGTGAGACCGCCCCAGACCCCGTGCGGCTCGGGCACGCTCAGCGCGTGCTGGCGGCAGCGCTGCAGGACCGGGCAGGCCTGGCAGACGGCCGTGGCGCGGCGCTCGCGGCGCCGCCGGGTGGCGGCGCCCTCGCGGTCGGGACCGACGAAGAGGTGCTCGTCCCGCTCGCGGCACAGTCCGCGCTCCTGCCACTCCCAGGTGGCGAAGCTCGCGCCGGGAAGATCCGTCACGCTCGACACCTCTGCTCTCTGCCGCTGACCTGACCGCTGCGTCCGGCTGACCGTCGGGCCGGTCTTCTGGCCGACCTACCGGCTGGCGCCGGCGTCATCGAGGGTTCGGCGCCGTCGGCCGGGCGGATCGGATTCCGCTGCCACCTTTCTTCCTGCGACCACGTCGCAATTACGCCGAACGGCTGTCACCCGTTCGGCCCAACTTGGGGCTCCATCGACCTGAACCGCTGGCGAAGACGGTGCGGGACTGGTCCGCTTCGTTCATCCGACCTCAACGACGCCCGGTGCGGGCGTCCGGTCGCGACCGACCGGCGGCAGTCGTCCGCCCGAAGGGATGGGCTCGTGAGCATGTCAAGCAGGGGGACCCGGCGAGGCGTGGGCGCACTGGGTGCCGTGGCCGTCGCCGCGGCCGCCGTCGCAGCGCTGGCCCCGATGAGCAGCACGGCATCAAGCCACCGCGAGGCCCCGCTCATGGCGGGCGACCCGTTGGCGGACAACACCGACACGTACGCGTTCGTGAGTCCCGACTCCCCGGACTCGGTGACCCTGATCGCCAACTGGATCCCGTTCCAGGAGCCGGCCGGCGGCCCGAACTTCTTCCCGTGGGCCGAGGGCGACGAGGCGCGGTACAACATCAAGGTCGACACCGACGGCGATGCGGTACCCGACCACACGTACCGGTGGGAGTTCACGTCGATCGACAATCGTCCCGCCGTCGACTACCCGCTCCCGGGCCAGCCGCAGGGCGAGCCTGACGCCGACGGCTCGTTCATCTACAACATCGGCGAGGTCACCTCGTTCGACGACCCGACCCTGCTGTTCAAGCAGACCTACACGCTGACCGAGATCGACGGCGACGGCGTTGAGACCGTGCTCGTCTCGGACGCCCCGGTCGCCCCCTCCCACGTCGGTGACGCGTCGATGCCCGACTACCAGGCTCTGCGGGACGAGGCCGTCGTCGACGCGAGCGGGCACACCTCGTTCGTCGGCCAGACCGAGGACCCGTTCTTCCTCGACCTGCGCGTGTTCGACCTGCTGTACGGGGCGGACCTCTCCGAGGTCGGCAACGACACGCTGTCCTGCTACAACGTCAACTCCGTCGCCCTGCAGATCCCGTTCTCGGAGCTGGGTCTGGACGCCGACGACGCCGAGCCGGTGATCGGCGTCTGGTCGACCACCGACCGCGCCAGCATCACGACCCGCGGCGCCGACGGCTCGTCTTCCCCGAGCGGCGAGTTCGTCCAGGTCTCGCGCCTGGGCAACCCGCTGGTCAACGAGGTCGTCATCCCGGCCGAGCTCAAGGACGCCTTCAACGCGCTCGCGCCGGAGGACGACGCGACGGTCACGCCGGCCGTCAACAAGGTGCTCAACCCCGAGCTCCCGTACCTGCTGAACGCGCTCTACGGACTGGAGATCAAGGACACACCGCGGACCGACCTCCAGGCCATCTTCCTGACCGGTCTCGCCGGGCTGAACCAGCCTGCCGATCCTCAGCCGTCGGAGCTCCTTCGGCTGAACACCGACATCCCGCCTTCGGCTGAGCCCAACCGACTCGGTGCGCTCGCCGGTGACAACGCGGGCTTCCCGAACGGACGCCGGCTCACCGACGACGTGGTCGACATCGCGCTACAGGCTGTGGCCGGTGCCGTCACCGTCGACGAGGACGGTGCACCGACCGACGTGACCCTGGTAGAGGCACTTGCTGCCGGTGACGCGGTCGACGCCAACCAGGTTGCTTTCGGTGACTCGTTCCCGTACGTGGCGCTCCCGATCTCGGGTTCGGACGTCTGCGATGCTGTGGCGACCCCGCCCGTGACCGAGACCGAGACCGAGACCGCGACCGTGACCGAGACCGAGACCGAGACCGTGACCAAGACCCGCGGCGGCGGCGGCGGCGGTGGTGGCGGTGGCGGCGGCGGCGGCGTGATGCCGACCGGTGGTATCGACACCGGTGACGCCCGTTCCACCTCGAACGTGTCGGCCGTCGTGGCCTCCGGGGCGATCCTGGCCCTCGTGCTCGCCGGGATGGCGACCTTCGCGGTGCGCAGGAAGCGGCCCCTGGGTCAGCACCAGTGACGCAGCCCGGTGGGTCGGCGGACGACGTCCGCCGGCCCTCCGGCGCGTCCGGGGACCCGTCCGACCTGGACGGACTGCTGGAGGCGACACAGGAGTGGGAGCCGGCCCACGCAGCCCCCCCTGCGCGCACGGGTGTGGCCGGGCTCGTCCGTGACGTCCGGGTCCAACTGGCTGCAGGTCTGGTCGCCACGCTCGTGCTGGGGCTCGTGCTGGGCGGTCTGCTCTTCGGCGGCGACGAGCCACCCCCCGCCGCGGCGGTCGCGCCGCCATCCAGCGCTCCCGCCGCCACCGAGCCGGTCCCGACCGGTCCGGCGACGCCTGAGGCCGACGCACCGGCGCCGACGACGATCCGGATCCCGAAGCTCAAGATCGACCAGGGGATGATCCCGCTCGGCGTCACGCCGGACAGGGAGCTCGAGGTGCCCCAGGAGTGGATGGACATCGGCTGGTGGGAGACCGGCCCCACCCCCGGTGAGGCCGGGGGCGCGGTCATCGCCGGCCACGTCAACGGCGACGGCAAGCCGGCGGTCTTCGCCGAGCTCCCCACCCTGGTCGTGGGCGACGAGGTCGATGTCGTGCGCTCCGACGGCTCGGTCGCGACCTTCGACGTGCGCGGCAAGGAGCAGTTCCCCAAGGACGACTTCCCGAACGAGCGGGTGTACACCTTCGCGGGGCCGAGCTTCCTGCACCTGGTGACCTGCGGAGGTACCTTCGACACCAGGTCCGGGCACTACGACGACAACATCGTCGTGTTCGCCGAGCTCGTCGACGTCCGCCCCGCCCCCGCCTGAGCGCCCGCACCCGACTGAGGCACCGTCCCGGAGGAGCAGCACCGATGAACCGCAAGGCGTCGATCGTCGCTGCGGTCCTGCTGGCCCCCGTGCTGCTCCTCGGCGCCGGGGTGCTCCTGGTCCGCGGGGGCGGGAGCGAGCCCGCCGCGGTCACGGCACCGACCGTGCCGGCCCCGGAGGCGCTGGACTCCGGCGCAGACCTCAGCGCGGTCATCGACTCCCTCCAGCAACGGCTCGAGCGCCTCCCTGAGGACCACACCGCCTGGTCCTCGCTCGGGTTCGCCTACGTCGCCCAGGCCCGCCGCACAGCCGACCCGTCGTTCTACGACAAGGCTTCTCAGGCCCTGGACCGTTCGCTCGAGATCGAGCCGGAGGCGAACGCCGACGCCCTCGCGGGCCAGGCGGCGCTCGCCAACGCCCGGCACGACTTCGCCCTCGGGCGCGACCTCGCGCTGCAGGCCGTTGCGGCCGACGCCTACGACTCGACCGCGCGGGGCGTGCTCGCCGACGCCCAGCTCGAGCTCGGCGACATGGACGCCGCCCTCGACACCCTGGACGCCATGCTCGGCCTGCGCCCGGGGGTGCCCTCGTTCACCCGCACCGCCTACAGCTACGAGCTGCGCGGCGACGTCGAGAACGCCCGCTACTCCCTCGACCGCGCGCTCACGATCGCCTCGAACCCCGGTGACGAGTCCTTCGTGCTGCTGCAGCTCGGCGACCTCGCCTTCGGCGAGGGCGACCTCGCCACCGCCCAGGAGCACTACGCCGACGGCCTTCGCCGCGACCCCGGCCAGGTGGCACTGCTGGCGTCCCAGGCGCGCGCGACCGCCGCTGAGGGCGATACCGACGCGGCGATCGCGCTCTACGACGAGGTCGTCGGTCGGCTGCCGCAGCCGAGCTACCTCATCGAGTACGCCGAGCTGCTAGACAGCCTCGGTCGCGCTGACGAGGCCGCCGCGCAGTACGCGGTCGCCGACGCCTCGGTGGCGCTGTTCGAGGCGTCCGGCTCGATCCAGGACGTCGAGCTGGTGCTCTACGCGGCCGACCACGACCGCCCCGAGGCCGCGCTGGCCGCGGCCGAGGCCCAGCACGCCACCCGCAGCAGCCCGCAGGTGCTCGACGCGATGGCCTGGGCACTGCACGCGAACGGGCGCGACGAGGAGGCCCTGATCTACGCCCTGCAGGTCGAGGCGCTGGGGACGCGGAGCGCGCTGTGGGCCTACCACCGCGGGATGATCCAGCTCGCCCTCGGTCAGGACGACGAGGCCAGGGCCTCGCTGCAGCTCGCGCTCGCCATCAACCCGGGGTTCTCGCCGCTGCACGCCCCGCGGGCGCAGGCGGCGCTGGACGGGCTCGGCCAGGGGTGAGGACCGCTCCGCGCCGGGTCCTGGTCGGGCTCGGGTGCCTCGTCGCCGCGCTCGTCGTCCCGGCCGAAGGCGCCTCGGCCCACCCCCTCGGCAACTTCACCGTCAGCCACCACGACACCCTGGTCGCGACGCCCGACGGCGTGCGGGTCACCACGGTGGTCGACACCGCCGAGATCCCGACGGCGCAGGAACGGCCGCTGATCGACGACGACGCGGACGGCACGATGTCCGCCGCCGAGCTCGACGACGCGGCGGCCCGCGGGTGCGCCGACCTGCTCGGTGCGCTCGCGCTCGCGGTCGACGGCGTGGCGGCGCCGCTGGGGCTCGTCTCGTCCGCGATGGTGGTCGTGCCGGGCGACGCCGAGCTGCCCACGCTGCGGATGACGTGCGAGAGCGAGTCCGACGTCGCGCTGCGCGGCACGTCGACCCTGACCTACCAGGACGACTACAGGCCGGACCGGATCGGCTGGCGCGAGGTCGTGGCGCGCGGCGACGGGATGCGGGTGGTCTCCTCGAGCGTCGCCGGCGAGTCGGCCAGCGACGAGCTGCGCGCCTACCCCGACGACCTGCTCTCCTCGCCGCTCGACGTCCGCTCGGCCGAGGTCGTCGTCGAGCCGGGAACGGGGTCCGCTGCCGGCGTGCAGGCCCTGGTCCCCTCCGGAGGTGATCCGTTCGGCCGAGCCCTGGCCGCTGGCGACCGGCGGCTGGGCGAGCTGGTCGGGTCCGAGCCCACGGTCTGGGTGGGGATGCTGGCGGTGGTGGTGGCTGTCCTGCTGGGTGCCGGGCACGCCGTGCTTCCCGGCCACGGCAAGACCGTGATGGCTGCGTACCTCGCAGGTCGCCGGGGGCGGCCGCGCGACGCGCTCCTGGTGGGGGCGACGGTCACGCTCACGCACACGGCCGGCGTGCTCGTCCTCGGGCTGGCGCTCACCGTGGTCAGCACGCTGGCCGGTGAGGGGGTGCTGCGCTGGCTCGGCGTGGTCAGCGGGGTGCTCGTGGCGGCCGTCGGGGCGGGCCTGCTGCGTGGCGCCCTGCGCGACCGGGCCCTGGCCCGCGAGCAGCAGCCGGACCGGCTCGTCGCCGAGGCGCTCGTCGGTGTGGGGGCGGGGGGCGCCGACGTGCCGATGGCTCCTTCGACGGGCCACGGCCACGGGCACGGCCACGGGCACGGCCACGGACACGGCCACGGACACGGCCACGGGGCGTCGGACCGGGTCGGTCGAGGTGGACTCATCGGGCTCGGGGTGGCCGGAGGGCTGGTGCCGAGCCCGTCAGCACTGGTGGTGCTGCTCGGCGCGATCGCCTTGGGACGCACCGTGTTCGGCGTCCTTCTCGTGCTGGCCTACGGTCTGGGGATGGCGGGCACGCTCACCGCGGTCGGCCTGCTGCTGGTGCGGGCCCGCGGGCGGCTGGACCGCTACCTCGACGCCGGGCGGGCCGGTGCGGGCCTCGGCCGGGCACTGGGGTGGCTGCCGGTCGCGACGGCCGTGCTGGTGGTGCTGGTCGGACTCGGCCTGGTGCTCCGAGGGACGGTGGCGGGAGGGTGACGACGGTGCGACGACGGACGACGGATGCCGCCGCGGTGCTGCTCTCGGTGCTCCTCTCGGGGCTGCTCGCGGGGTGCACGGGCGGGTCCTCGGGGCCGGAGCCGCAGCCGACCCTGCTGCTGCCCAGCAGCAGCCCGTACAGCTGCCAGGCCCACCAGGAGCAACCCCCGGGCTCGGACTACGCGGGCGGTGCGGAGGCCGACACGGCCCGGGTCCTGACCCTGCTGCGGTACTGGAAGGAGAACGGCGACAAGCCGTTCTGCGACGGCGAGCCGGCCACCGAGGCCGACACCGCGTGGGCCGACCTGGTGCAGCGGCTGCTCGACAACGAGCCCGCGCCGACCACGTCGCCCGCCCCGGCCACCACGACCTGAGCGGAGGAGCCCCGAGCGACCCAGAAGGGCTGCGCTGCGCGCGACCTGCACCTGACCACCGTGGCCGAGGGCGTGGAGGACACCGAGCAGCACGCGTGGCTGCGCGAGGCGCGCTGCGACCTCGGTCAGGGCTACCTGTGGAGCCGGCCGGTGCCCGCCGACGAGCTGCCCGCCCTGATCGCGGATCGCGGCATCGAGGGCGCGGTGCCCACCCAGCGCCGGGACCCGACCGTCG
>JBBQSN010000018.1:0-28317 GCA_038213835.1 Actinomycetales bacterium | reverse complement strand
GGTTGGTTAGGGTTCTGAGGTGCCCCGTCCCCTCACCGGAGCCCGGTCCGCGCGCGTCCCTGCCCGCCGGCCCGTGCGCCGCCTCCTCGCCCTCGTCCTGGTCCTGCCCGCCCTGCTGCTCGCCGGGTGCCAGGACGAACCGGAACCCGAGGCGTCCGCGCCGGAGGTCGTGACGAGCGACATCGCCGACGTCGAGGTGACCGGTGAGCCCGGTGAGAAGCCGACCGTCTCCTACGACGGGACGTTCGAGGCGGCCAGCACCGAGCGGCTCGTCCTCGAAGAGGGAACCGGACCCGAGGTCCAGCTCGGGCAGAAGGTCTCGCTGAACTACCTCGGGGTCAACGGCCGCGACGGCATGGAGTTCGACACCTCCTTCGACAACCCTGCCCCGGCCTCCTTCGTGCTCGAGGAGGGCCAGCTCATCGACGGGTTCATCACCGCGCTCGAGGGCGTCAAGGCCGGCTCCCGGGTGGTCGTCGGCATCACGCCCGACGACGGCTACGGACCGGCCGGTGGCCAGCCCGACGCCGGCATCGAGGCCGAGGACAGCCTGATCTTCGTGATCGACGTGCTGTCGTCGACCGACGTGCTCGAGCGCGCCGCGGGGACGACGCAGGAACCGCTGGCCGGCCTCCCGACCGTCGCCCTCGCCGAGGACGGCACGCCGACGGTCACGGTCCCAGCCGGCCCGCCCCCCACCGAGCCGCTGTTCCAGAAGCTCATCGTCGGAGAGGGCGACACCATCGAGCTCGGGCAGACCCTGACCGTGCACTACGTGCTGCAGCAGTGGTCGGACGGCGAGGTGCTCGAGTCCTCCTGGGCCAAGGGCGCGCCCGTCCCGCTTCCGCTGGTGCAGGGGCAGGTCATGCCGACGCTGATCGCGAACCTCGAGGGCGTGGCGGTCGGCTCGCAGGTGATGCTCGTCGTCCCCCCGGACGCCGCCAGCGAGGGCGCGGCCGAGCCGGTCACCGACACCCTGGTCTTCGTCTTCGACATCCTCGACGCCGAGTGACGGCGTCGGGGCGAGCACGACCCGGGCCGTCCGGTCCGGTCCCGCACCGACCCGAGGAGTCCGAGTGCCCGAGCTGAGCCGTCCCGAGATCGAGTTCCCCGGCGGCGAGCCGCCGGCCGACCTGGTGGTCGAGGACGTCGTCGTCGGCGACGGCCCCGAGGCCACCGGCGGGAACACCGTGTCCTGCCACTACGTCGGCGTCGCCCACTCCACGGGCGAGGAGTTCGACGCCTCGTGGAACCGCGGCCAGGCGCTGGACTTCCGCCTCGGCGTCGGCCAGGTCATCGCCGGCTGGGACCAGGGCATCGAGGGCATGAAGGTGGGCGGCCGGCGCAAGCTGACCATCCCCGCGCACCTCGGCTACGGCGACCGCGGCGCCGGCGGCGCCATCAAGCCGGGCGAGACGCTGATCTTCGTCGTCGACCTCGTCGGGGTCCGCTGACCCGCGCTCCATCGCCGTGCCTGTCGCGAGTGCCGGTCTCAGGTCCGACACGCCGGGCGTTTCGCGCGCCAGGGTCACACTCGCGGGTCGACGAGCGTGGCGGCGTGCCTGCCGGCGGCCGCCGCCGCCAGGAACGGCGAGGCGTCGTCGTCCAGGCCACGGCCCATCGTGGACAGCCCGACGGGGCAGTCGCGCAGCGCGTCCAGCAGGCCCCCGCAGCCCACGGGCACGAGCCGGTGCCGTCCGTCCGGCGCGCCCAGGGCCGCGGCCTGCGCGTGCACCTGCGCGGCCAGGGCGTCCTCGACGTGCCCGGCGAGCACCGGCACCACGACGTCGGCCGGGGCCAGTGCCACCCGCCCGTAGGCGGTGAGGCTGTGGTGCGAGACGCCCGCGTGCCGCCCGCGCGGGTCGGCGCCCGAGACCCGAAGGCTCGCCACCGGCCGGCCGCCGAGCACCGCCGCAGCGTTGACGGCCTCGCCGGCCGCGACACCGGAGAAGCCCCAGCGGGTGCCCGTCCCGAGGTTACCGGGCCCCTGCGCGACCACCACGAGGTCGGCACCGAGCACGTGCCGGGCAGCCAGCAGGCCGGTGTGGAGCGTCACCGCCTCCACATCACCCCCGAACGCCTGCCCGACCGAGACGGTCGCGGCCAGCCAGTCGCGCTCGCGCAGGGTCGCGGCGGCCCGGGAGAACCAGGCCGGCAGCGCACCGCCGTCGGTCATCACGTAGACGGCCCGTGGCGTCCTGCCGTCGGCGCGGGCGCCGGCGAGCACCGCGGGGAGGGCCGAGTGCAGGTCGGCCACGACCACCGGCAGGCCGCCGAGGTCGTCGGCCTCGCGCAGCAGCTCGTGCTGGTCCGACTCCTGCTCGTCCACGCCCAGCACCATCGCCTGCAGCGGGGTGTACCGCGCCTTGACCAGGTGACCGGGGCCCTGCGGCGGGTCGACCGGCAGCCGGTCCGGCACCGCGATGACGAGGGCGTAGCCGCCGGTGCCGAGCGAGCGGTCCAGGGCCGAGGTGTTGAGCAGGACGGCGTCGCCGGTGCGCGGCTCGCCGACCAGGGCGGGGTAGGCCAGCCCCCGGGCGGTGTGGACGGAGCCGTCCGGGTCGACGATCTCGACGTCCAGCTCGCTGGCCCCGGGCCACGAGCGGCGCAGGCCGGTGACGGTGCCGCGGCGCCAGCGCACCACGCCCGCGGGGTGCAGCGAGCCGTCGGCGGCCGGACCAGGTGTCGTCGGGTGCACGCGGCGACGCTACTGGAGGCCTGTCGAGGAACGGGCGGTATAGGTTGGCGGCGATGTCAGCCCGCCGCACCGAGCGCCTGCTGAACCTCGTCATCGCACTGCTCGCCACGCGGCAGTGGCTGACGAAGGACCAGATCCGCGCCGCCGTCCCCCAGTACGGGGAGGCCTCGACCGACGCCGCCTTCGACCGGATGTTCGAGCGCGACAAGGACGACCTGCGCGAGCTCGGCGTGCCCGTCCTCACCGGCAGCGGCTCGGCCTGGTTCGAGGACGAGCACGGGTACCGGATCGACCGCGATGCCTACGCGCTGCCGGAGATCGCGTTCACGCCGGCCGAGCTCGCCGTCCTCGGCCTTGCCTCGCGGGTCTGGCAGCAGGCGACGCTGGCAGGTGCGGCGTCCCGAGCGATGGTCAAGCTCAAGGCCCTCGGCGTGGCCACGGACACCTCGATCGTCGGCGTCGAGCCCCGCGTGCAGACCACCGAGCCGTCGTTCGGACGGCTCTACGAGGCCACCCGCGACCGGGCCCCGGTCCGGTTCGCCTACCGGACCGGCGGACGTGGAGAGCCCGTCCAGCGCACCGTCGAGCCGTGGCGGATCACGTCCTGGCACGGGCGCTGGTACCTGGTGGGCCACGACCGAGACCGCGACGACGCCCGGGTGTTCCGGCTGTCCCGGATCGAGGGCCTGCCCACAGTCGTCGGCCCGGCCGGCTCCGTCCAGCCCCCGGCCGACGTCGACGCCCGCGCGATGGTGGCCAACGCCGACCCGCGCGTGGCGCAGCGCTCGGCCACGGTGCGGGTCGCGGCCGGGGCCGGCCTCAGCCTGCGGCGGCGCTGCGCTGCCGACACCGCGGCCACCGTGCTGGAGATCCCGTTCGCGGACGTCGACGACCTGGCCGAGGAGGTCGCCGCCCTGGGCACCGCCGCCGTGGTCGGCGCGCCGGAGGACCTGCGTGAGGCCGTCGTCGCCCGGTTGCGCGGCACCGCCAGCGTGCACGCCGGTCCCGGGGCGGGCGCCGGCACCGAGGGGAGCGTGCCGTGACCCCGCCCGTCCGCCGCGCGGCCAGCCAGCAGAGCGCCACAGACCGGCTCTCGCGGCTGCTGTCGATGGTGCCGTACCTCGTCGAGCGGCAGGGCGTGCCCGTCCAGGAGGCCGCCGAGCACTTCGGCCTCACCGAGGCCGAGCTGGTCGCCGACCTCCAGCTGCTGTTCCTGTGCGGCCTGCCCGGGGGCCTGCCGGGCGACCTGATCGAGGCCGAGTGGGAGGGCGGCGAGGTGTTCGTGAGCAACGCCGACACCATCGCGCGGCCGCTGCGGCTCGGCCTGGACGAGGCCGTCGCCCTGCTCGTCGGGCTGCGCACCCTGGCCGAGACCCCGGGCGCCGGCGACCGCGAGGCCCTCGACGGGGCCCTCGCGAAGCTCTCCGCGGCCACCGGCGACGCGGGGGAGACCGCAGGCGTCGTCAGCGTGGCCCTGGACGACGACCTCGATCCCGCCCTGCTGGCCAGGGTGCGCGAGGCCGTCGACGGCCGGCGCCGCCTGCACCTGCGCTACCACGTGCCCGGCCGCGACGAGGCGACCGAGCGCGACGTCGACCCGATGCGGCTGCTCAGCCTGGAGGGCCACATCTACCTCGAGGGCTGGTGCCACCGCGCCGACGCCGTCCGGCTGTTCCGGCTCGGCCGGGTCATCGACGCCCAGGTGCTCGACGTCGACGGCACGCCCCCGCCGCAGGCGGTCAGCCGCGACCTCGACGACTCCCTGTTCCAGCCCTCGGCCACCGACCTGCTGGTGACCCTCGACCTCGCACCGGGCTACCGCTGGGTGGTCGACGCCTACCCCTACGAGGACGTCTCCGACCTGCCCGACGGCGGAGCCCGGCTGCGGCTGCGGGTCAGCGACACCGGCTGGGTGCGCCAGCTCGCGCTGCGCTCCGGGGGCGGGGTGGTCGTGGCCGAGCCCAGCGAGCTCACCACCGACGTCGCCGACGCCGCGGCCGCCGCCCTCGCGGCGTACGACACCCCGATCTGATCGGCGCGTCGGCCTGATTCGGTGTGGGGACAGGCGGCCGTCCGGGTGGCTCCGGCCGCGCCCTGCGCCGTCCGGTGGACGCCCACGATCGGTGCCGTCATGGGCTCAAGCCCGCGCGCAACTGAGCCGAAGTTCTCTGCAGGCAAGGGGACGGACCGGAACAGGCCGGGACGACCGAGAGCCCCCACGGGGGCCGGCACCAGGAGGGGAGGCACGACATGACCACTATCAAGGCGTCGTGCCCGTGCTGCGGAGACATCGACCTGACGCCACCGCAGGTACGGCTCGTGGTCTGTTCTGTTCCCGTGTGGTCGTACTACACGTTCGTCTGCACGACGTGCCGCGACCTGGTCCGCAAGCCGGCCGCACCGGAGATCGTCAAGCTCCTGCGCACCGGCGGCGTGGTCGCCGAGCAGTGGCAGGTGCCGGCCGAGGCGCTCGAGGAGCACGACGGCCCCCGCATCTCCTACGACGACGTCCTCGACTTCGCCCTCTGGCTGGACAACGCCGACCTCGTGGCCGCAGCCGCGAGCGTGAGCCTGCACGGCAACCAGACCCGCACGGGTCAGAGCGAGCGCACCCGCAGCTGAGCCGCGCCGCACGCCCCGTCAGTGGACTCAGACGGCGCGTGCAGTCCGGACCAGCAGCGGGAGGCAGGTCCCCGCCGGGCCGCCGGGGGGCCCGGCGGTTACCCTCCCCACGTGACGTGGTGGATGTGGGTCCTGCTCGTGCTGGCCGCCCTGGTCGTGCTCGGGCTGCTCGGCTACCGCGTCTTCCGGCAGGCCAAGGCGCTGCTGCGCGAGGTGAGCGCGGTGTCCCGGCGCGTCACCAGCACCCAGGCCGACGCGCAGCGCGACTTCGAGGGGTGGCAGGCCGAGCGGGTGGCCGACGACGTCGCGTACCTCGCTTCGCTCGAAAGAGACGTACGATGATGGCAACCGACGACAAGGGGTTGTGACGTGCTGAGGAACCTGGGTGACAACCCGTGGCTGCTGCTGGTCCTCGTGGTGATCATCGTGCTCGTCTTCGGGGCGAACAAGCTCCCCGGTGCCGCCCGCAGCCTGGGCCGCTCGATGCGCATCTTCAAGAGCGAGGTCAAGGAGATGCGCGAGGACGAGCCGCGCCACCGCGACGCCGACGACGTCGCCTCCGAGCCGCCGCTGGAGGGCCGCGTGGTCGACGAGCCTCGCCCCACCCGCTCGAACCACGACTCGCGCACCGACCGCTGAGGCCGAGCGAGCCGCACCCGAGCGCCTGACCTGAGCGAGCCGTCCCGTCGATGGTCGCCACTCCTACGCGCCGAACCAACCCCGAGGGCCGGATGGCCCTGCGCGAGCACCTGCGCGAGCTGCGCAACCGTCTGCTCAAGGCGACCCTCGGCCTGCTGCTCGGCGCGATCGGCGGATGGTTCCTGTACGACCCGGTGCTCGAGGCGCTGAGCGCGCCGCTGTTCGAGCTGGAGCGGCAGGAGCTCCTGTCGGTCAACTTCGGCACCGTGGCACAGCCGTTCGACCTCAAGATCAAGGTCTCGGCCTTCATCGGCGTCATCGTCTCGAGCCCGATCTGGATCTACCAGCTCTGGGCGTTCATCACCCCTGGCCTCACCAGGCGCGAGCGGCGGTACGCCCTCGCGTTCGTCGGTGCCGCGGTGCCCCTGTTCTGCGCCGGTGCCTACCTCGCCTTCATGGCGATTCCGAACTTCGTCCGGTTCCTCGTCTCGTTCGCGCCGGACGGCTTCTCGAACATCATCGACGCCCAGGTCTACCTCGGCTTCATCATGCGCGTCGTCCTGACCTTCGGCCTGTCCTTCCTCGTGCCGGTCGTGCTCGTCGGCCTCAACGTCGTCGGGCTGGTGTCCGGCCGGGCGATCGTCAAGGCCTGGCGCTGGGTCGTCGTCATCTCGTTCACCTTCGCCGCGCTGGCGACCCCCACTCCCGACGTGCTGTCGATGTTCCTGCTCGCCCTGCCGCTGCTGATCCTGTTCGCCGTAGCGATCGGAGTCTGCCTGCTGAACGACCGCCGGCGTCGGCGCAGGAGCGGTGAGCCGGACTACGACGACCTGGACGACGACGCCGCCAGCGCGCTGTGAGGAGCCCGCGGCCGTGAGGATCGCCGTGGTCGCGAACCCCACCAGCGGCAAGGGGTACGGCCGGACCGCGGCGGCGCCGGCACTGCACCGCCTCACGCGCTCCGGGGCCACCGTGCTGGACATCAGCGCTCCCACGGCGCAGGCCGCCCGCGAGGAGGCCGTCCGTGCCGTGCAGGGCGGGGTCGACGCCCTCGTCGTCATCGGCGGCGACGGCGCGGTGCACCTCGGGGTGAACGCCGTGGCCGGGACCGACGTCCCGCTCGGGATCGTGCCGGCGGGCACCGGCAACGACATCGCCCGCTTCCTCGGGCTCACCCCGCGCGATCCGGTGGGCTCCGCCGACCGCGTGCTCGAACACCTGGAGGCCGGCGAGGTGCGCACCGTCGACGCCGGCCGGGCGCGCGCCGCCGACGGCACCGAGCGGTGGTTCCTCGGCGTCCTGTCAGCCGGCTTCGACGCCCTCGTCAACGAGCGGGCGAACCGCTGGCGCTGGCCGAAGGGGCCGGTGCGCTACAACCTGGCGATCGCGCGCGAGCTGCCGGTGTTCCGTGCGGTGCGGTACCGGCTCGAGCTCGACGGCGAGGTCGAGGAGCTGCGCGGCATGCTCGTCTCGGTGGCCAACGGGTCCTCCTTCGGCGGCGGTATGCGGATCGCCCCCGACGCCTCGATGGACGACGGCCTGCTCGACGTCGTGGTGCTCGGCCCGGTCTCGACCGCGCAGTTCCTGCGGGTCTTCCCGACCGTCTACACCGGCGAGCACGTGCACCACCCGGCCGTGACGATCCGTCGGGCCCGCACGGTGCGCGTGGAGGTGCCCGACCGGCCGCTGGCGGTGTACGCCGACGGCGAGCGGATCGGCCCCGTCCCGCTGGACTGCGAGGCCGTCCCGGGGGCCGTCCGCGTGCTGTGCTGAGCGAGCCGCCCGCGCCCGCCCGGGCGGGCTGGCCTAGATTCGCTGCATGGCCAGCGAGCTCGACCGGTTCAGCGAGCTCGAGCGCTTCACCGAGCAGGTGGGGTTCGAGCTGGACCCGTTCCAGGTCGAGGCGTGCGCGGCGCTCGAGCAGGGGCACGGGGTGCTCGTGGCGGCGCCGACCGGCGCGGGCAAGACCGTGGTCGGCGAGTTCGCCGTGCACCTGGCCCTGGCGAGCGGGCGCAAGGCCTTCTACACCACGCCGATCAAGGCGCTCAGCAACCAGAAGTACAACGACCTGGTGGCCCGCTACGGGGCCGCCTCGGTCGGCCTGCTCACCGGCGACACCTCGCTGAACGGCGAGGCACCCGTGGTCGTGATGACCACCGAGGTGCTGCGGAACATGCTCTACGCCGACTCCCCGACGCTCACCGGCCTCGCCTACGTCGTGATGGACGAGGTGCACTACCTCGCCGACCGGTTCCGCGGACCGGTGTGGGAGGAGGTGATCATCCACCTGCCCGAGCACGTGCAGGTCGCCTCGCTCTCGGCCACGGTGTCCAACGCCGAGGAGTTCGGCGCCTGGCTCGACACCGTGCGCGGTGACACCCGGGTGGTCGTCTCCGAGCACCGCCCGGTGCCGCTGTGGCAGCACGTCATCACCGGGTCCGACGCCGGCGGCGGCGGTGCGCGGCTGCTCGACCTGTTCGTCGAGGACGAGGCGGGTCGGGGCGTGGTCAACCCCGAGCTGCGACGCCTGCAGCGCGAGACCGTCCCGTTCCGAGGACGCGACCAGCGACACCGGGGACGTCCGCACGGCCGTGGCGGCGACCGCGGCCCGGCCGGGAGCAGCGGCGGAGGCGGGGACCGTGGCTTCCGGCACCATCGCGGCTTCCGTGGCCCGTCGCGGGCACAGATCGTCGAGCGGCTCGACAGCCAGGGGCTGCTGCCGGCCATCACCTTCATCTTCAGCCGGGCGGGCTGCGACGGTGCGGTGCGCCAGTGCCTGGCGTCCGGGGTGCGGCTCACCACGCGTGAGGAGCGGACCGAGATCCGGGCGGTCGTCGAGCGCGGGGTGGCGCAGATCCCTGACCGCGACCTGGTCACGCTCGGATACCAGGAGTGGTCCGAGGGGCTGCAGCGCGGTCTGGCCGCGCACCACGCCGGCATGCTCCCCGCGTTCAAGGAGGTCGTGGAGGAACTGTTCACCCGTGGCCTCGTGAAGGCCGTCTTCGCTACGGAGACACTGGCTCTCGGCATCAACATGCCGGCCCGAACGGTGGTGCTGGAGAAGCTGGTGAAGTTCAACGGCGAGGCGCACGTGCCGGTCACCCCGGGGGAGTACACCCAGCTCACCGGTCGCGCGGGCCGCCGCGGCATCGACATCGAGGGCCACGCCGTCGTGGTCTGGGACTCCTCGCTCGACGCCGAGCAGGTCGGTGGCCTGGCCTCTGCGCGCACCTACCCGCTGCGCTCCAGCTTCCGGCCCACGTACAACATGGCCGTCAACCTGGTCGCCCAGGTCGGGCGCGACGCCGCACGGGAGATCCTGGAGACCTCGTTCGCCCAGTTCCAGGCCGACCGCGGCGTGGTGGGGCTGGCCCGCCAGGTGCGCGACCAGGACGAGGCGCTGGCCGGGTACCGCGAGTCGATGACCTGCCACCTGGGGGACGTCGATCAGTACATGGCGCTGCGGCGCCGGATCGCCGACCTGGAGAAGGACACCTCGCGCGAGAGCTCGCGGCGGCAACGGTCGCGCGCGCTGTCGTCGCTGGAGCGGCTGCGGCCCGGCGACGTCATCCTGGTCCCGTCCGGACGGCGCTCCGGCTACGCCGTGGTGGTCGACCCCGGCACCGCGGGCGGTATGGACGGCCCGCGTCCCACCGTGATCGGCCTGGACCGGCAGGTCCGCCGGCTCGCCCTGCACGACGTCGCGGACGAGGTGCGCGCCGTCACGACGGTGCGGATCCCGAAGGGCTTCAACGCGCGGAACCCGGCCTCGCGGCGCGACCTCGCCTCGTCGCTGCGCAACGCCCTGACCGAGGGGCGGCTGGCCGACAGCCCGCCGCGGCCGGAACGGGTGCGAGAGAGCGTCCCCTCGGACTTCGCCGCCCAGGTGGCCTCGCTGCGCCAGACGATGAAGGCGCACCCGTGCCACCGCTGCCCGCACCGCGAGGACCACGCCCGCTGGGCCGAGCGGCACCAGCGGCTCAGCAAGGAGCGCGCGAGCCTGGCGCACCGGATCTCGGGACGCACCGGCACCATCGCGCGGACCTTCGACCGGGTCTGCGACCTGCTGCTCGAGCTCGGCTACCTCGAGCGCGGCGGCACGCGCCCGGGCGGGGTGCAGCTCACCGACGCGGGCCAGCGGCTGCGTCGGGTCTACACCGAGAAGGACCTGCTGGTGGCCGAGTGCCTGCGCGAGGGCGTCTGGGCAGGGCTGGACGGGCCGGGAATGGCAGCGGTCGCCTCCGCCGTCGTCTACGAGGCGCGACGCGAGGAGAGCGGGCCCGGGGCCCCGCTGCCGGGTGGCCGCGTGAACGAGGCGCTGGACCGCACGGTGCAGGTGTGGTCGCGGCTGCAGGACGTCGAGGCGGCGCACCGCCTGGACATGACCGGCGCCCCCGACCTCGGCCTGACGGTGCCGATCCACCGGTGGGCGCGCGGTCACGACCTCGACGAGGTGCTCGAGGACGGCGACCTCACCCCCGGGGACTTCGTCCGGTGGACGAGGCAGGCGATCGACCTGCTCGGCCAGATCGCGCAGGCCAGCGGCACCCCGGGTGCGCCGGCCCGGGACGCCCAGGTGGCGGCGTCCGCCCGGGCCGCGCTCCATGCCCTCGACCGCGGTGTCCTGGCCTGGAGCGGGCCGCGCTGAGACGGGTGGTGCGATCCTGTCTCCCCGGCCGACCGGCGGGTGGGACAGTGGAGGCGTGAGCACGTCATGAGCGAGCGGAGCGAGTGGGTCATCCGGCACTGCGCGCACGCCACGGCGAGGGGCGAGGCGTGAGCGATCTCCAGTGCAGGCCGACGGTGACGGAGTGCGGCGCGGCGAACGACCCGGCCGACGCCGAGGCCTTCGACCGGCTGCCGGGGCGTGACGTCCAGCTGACCACGCGGCTGGCGCCCACCGACGTCGCACCCCGGCAGGGCATGCGGGTGCGGCGCTACCTGCCCACCAAGGGCCGCCGGATGGTCGGCGCCTGGTGCTTCGTCGACCACTTCGGCCCGGACGACGTGACCGGTGGCGAGGGCATGCTGATCGGTCCGCACCCCCACACCGGGCTGCAGACCGTGACCTGGCTGCTCGACGGTGAGGTGCTGCACGTCGACTCGCTCGGCAGCCGGCAGAGCATCGTCCCCGGTCAGCTCAACCTGATGACCGCGGGCCGGGGCATCAGCCACGCGGAGGAGTCGCCGCCGGACCGGCCGCCGCGGCTGCACGGGCTGCAGCTGTGGGTCGCCCTCCCCGACGGCGCCCGCGACCACGAGCCGGCGTTCGAGCACCACGAGGCGCTGCCGGTG
Source organism: Actinomycetales bacterium (assembly GCA_038213835.1). Lineage (GTDB taxonomy): Bacteria > Actinomycetota > Actinomycetes > Actinomycetales > CAWJMD01 > JBBQSN01. The sequence goes on along the minus strand of JBBQSN010000018.1, from coordinate 17,063 downwards.
CTGCGGCTCCCCGGCATGACCGCGCAGGTGCTGATGGGCAACCTGGCCGGCGTCAGCTCCCCCGCCACCACCCACACCCCGCTCGTCGGTGCGGTGCTCACGGTCGAGCGGGGGGCGGGCAGGGACGCCACCGCCTGGCTCCCGCTCAAGCGCCCGTTCGAGTACGCCGTCCTGCTGCTCGACGGCGAGGCGACGTCGGACGGCGAGCCGCTGACCGCCGACGAGCTGGTCTACCTCGGGCACGGTCGGGATGGCGTCGAGGTGCGGTCCGGCCCCGGCGCCCGCTTCCTGCTGCTGGGCGGGCTGCCGTTCGACGAGGAGATCGTGATCTGGTGGAACCTCGTCGGTCGCAGCCACGACCAGGTCGTCTCTGCCCGGGCGCTGTGGAACGCGCACGCGCCGCGCTTCGGCACCGTCCGCGGGGCGAGCGCAGACCGGATCCAGGCACCGACGATGCCGGCTGGCCGGCTACGGTCCCGCGGCCGCACCTGACCGGCAGGGCGGGTCAACCGGCGCGAGCCGCCATGGCCACGACGACCCGGTCGATGCTGGTGCCGATGCCCCAGCGCTCGGCCAGGGCGTCGAGCGTCGCGGGGTCGTGCGGCGTGGCCGGCATCGTGTCGTCGTGCTCGGGCAGGTCGGCGTCGCGCAGCACCTTCACCACGGTCGGTGCCACCTCGAGGTAGTCGGTCGCGGCCTCGAACCTGGCTCGCTGTGCCGTGGTGAGCCCGGAGGACGGGTCGGCCACCGCAGCCAGGATGCCGTCCAGCGAACCGAACCTCGCCAGCAGCGTCGCCGCGCCCTTCTCGCCGATACCGGGCACGCCGGGGATGCCGTCGCTGCTGTCGCCGCGCATCGTCGCCAGCGCCGCGTACTGGTCGCCGGTCCCGACGCCGTAGCGTTCCCTCAGGTCGGCCTGGTCGATCAGCTGCATGTTGCGGATCCCCTTGGCCGTGTAGAGCACTCGCACCCGGCGCTCGTCGTCGACCAACTGGAACAGGTCGCGGTCACCGGTGACGACGTCGACCTCGGTGCCCTTCGGGGCGCGCGTCGTCAGCGTGCCGATCACGTCGTCGGCCTCGCACCGAGGCGCCCCGACGCGTGCGATGCCGAACGCCGTCAGCGCCTCGGCGATCACCGGCACCTGCGGCGTCAGTGCGTCGGGCGACTCCTCGGCCACGACGACGTCGAGCGGGTTCGCTTCGCCGGCCCCGGGCACGGCCTCGCCGGCCAGCCGGTGCGTCTTGTACGACGGCATCAGGTCGACCCTCCAGGCCGGACGCCAGTCGTCGTCCCAGCACGCCACCAGCCGGGTGGGCTCGTAGGTCTCGACCAGCGTGGCGATCATGTCCAGGAAGCCGCGGATCGCGTTGACCGGCTCTCCCTGCGGCGAGGTCATCGTGTCAGGCACCCCGTAGAACGCGCGGAAGTACAGCGACGCGGAGTCGAGCAGCATCAGGCGGTCGGTGCGCGTGGGCATGGCGTCAGCGTGCCAGAGGGCCGGTCGCGACGCGGGCATCCGCCGGACGGCGGTTCCGCGCTGTGCGAGCAGGACCGGTGACGGAGCGCTGCAGAGGGGTCTCGGACCCCCGCCGAGGGTGACGGGGGCCGTCCCACCCGCTGGACGGCAGGACCGCCTGTCGGACGCACTCCGGCGGATAGTCTGCCGCGCATGGAGGACACCGACCGGGCGATCGTCCGGCTGCTGAGCGCGGACGGCCGGATGAGCTATACGGACCTGGCGCGCGCCACGGGTCTGTCGACGTCGGCGGTGCACCAGCGGGTCCGGCGGCTGGAGGAGCGCGGCGTCATCACCGGGTACGCGGCGGTGGTCGACCACGAGAAGCTTGGTCTGCCGCTCACCGCGTTCATCTCGGTCACACCGTTCGACCGGTCGGCGCCCGACGACGTCCCCCAGCGGTTGGAGTCGGTCGATGAGATCGAGGCCTGCTACTCCGTCGCGGGGGAGGAGTCGTACATCCTCAAGGTGCGGGTACCGAGCCCCTCCGCGCTCGAGGTGCTGCTCAGCCGGCTGCGCTCGGTGGCGAACGTCTCGACCCGCACCACGGTCGTGCTCTCCACCCCCTACGAAGGACGCCCCGCCAGCCTCTGAGCGCGGGGCTGCCGGCGCCCCTCAGGCGTGGACGGCGTGGCTCTCGGCCGCCACCTGCTCGGCGGCCAGCTGCCGGCTCGCGGCCGCCCGCGTCACGGCGTCGGCCAGCGACTGCTCGGTGTCGCCGTGCTCGCGCCACCAGTCCTGGCCGGACTCGGGCAGCGTGTAGATCGGGTCGTAGTAGACGTACTCGCGGTTGAGCGCCTCGGCGTCCTCGGCCTCGATCGAGGTGCGGTAGTTCTTCGTCCAGTAGGAGATGCCGTGCTCGGTGTCGTAGCTGTGCACCTGGTGCACCCAGCGCTTCCCGACGAACGGGACGTCGCAGACGATCCGCGGGGTCGCGAAGCCGGGCAGGTACCCCATCAGCGCGTGCTGCAGGTGCTGCGCCTCGGCCAGCGACATCCGCCAGTGCTCGCTGAACGGGATCATGTCGCACATGTAGAAGTAGTACGGCGTGATCGAGGCCTCGTCCTGCAGCGCGAAGCAGAGGTCGAGCAGCTGCTCGGGGGAGTCGTTCACGCCGCGCATGAGCACGCCCTGGTTGCGCACGTCACGCACGCCTGCCTCGAGCATCGCGCGGGTGGCCTCGGCGACCGCCGGCGTCACCGACTGGGCGTTGTTGACGTGGGTGTGGATCGCGAGGTTGACGCCGCGGTCGCGGGCCGTGCGGGCGACCCGGGTCATGCCCTCGACGACGTCGGGCTGCGACCAGTGCTGCGGCAGACCCATCAGCGCCTTGGTGGCGAGCCGGATGTCGCGGATGTTCTCGATCTCGAGCAGGCGTCCGAGGAAGGCCTCGAGGTTCTTCCACGGCATGTTCGCCACGTCGCCGCCGGAGACCACGACGTCGCGCACCGACGGGGTGCGCTGCAGGTAGTCGATCATCGCGCCGTACCGGTCGACCGGCTTCAGCTCGAACTTGAGCTTGGGCACCTGCGGCGTGGAGTTGCCGACGAGGTCCATCCGGGTGCAGTGGCCGCAGTACTGCGGGCAGGTCGAGAGCAGCTCGGCGAGCACCTTGGTGGGGTAGCGGTGGGTGAGTCCCTCGGCCACCCACATGTCGTGCTCGTGCAGGCTGTCTCGGGTCGCGAACGGGTGGCTCGGCCAGTCCGTGCGCCGGTCGCTGAACACCGGGAGCATGTAGTGCCGCACCGGGTCGGCCCGGAACGCGGCGGTGAAGTCCTCGCCGGCAGCGGGCATCGCGCCGTCGGTGGCCGGCACCATCGTGTTGAGCATCTGCGGCGGCACGAGCATCGACATCGTCGCCCGCTCGGTCTGGTCGCGCTCCACGTCGGCGTAGAGCTCCTCGGTGAGCAGGTCGCCGTAGAGCTCGCGCAGCTGCTTGACGTTCTTGACGCAGTGGACACGCTGCCACTGGGCGCTGCCCCACTCGGCCGCGGTGACGTCCTTCCAGCCGGGGATCCGGGTCCAGTCCGGCTCGACCAGCGGCCGGCGGGTGTACGAGTACGGCTGCGGGAGGGAGGTGTCCTGCGTCATGTGGGCAAGAGTACGGGAGAACTTCCCGGATCTCGGTATCGTTGCCGCAAGACTTCCCTCGATCGGAGCTCACGATGCCTGACCGTCCCGTCCTGACCTCGCCCGTCGGGCTGCACCGAGTGCTGGAGCCGACGGGGGTGCTGCCGCAGGCGGCGCTGCGACTGGACGCCTCCCCCGTCATCGGGGCGGACGAGGTGCGGGTACGGCTGGAGCGGCTCAACCTCGACGCCGCCTCCTACCGCCAGCTCGCCGACGCGCACACCGTCGACGGCGTGCTGGACGGCGACGGCGTCCGGGCCGAGGTGCTCGCGATCGTGGCCGAGCGCGGCAAGATGCAGAACCCCGTCACCGGGTCGGGAGGCATGCTCGTCGGAGTGGTCGACGAGGTCGGCCCGCAGTCACCGCTCGGGCTCGAGGTCGGCCAGCGGGTCGCCACCCTGGTCTCGCTCTCGCTCACGCCGCTGCAGATCACCGACGGCCTGATCGGCTGGGACGGCCGGGGCGAGCAGGTGCCGGCGCAGGGCCACGCCGTCCTGTTCGGCCGCTCCATCGCCGCGGTGCTCCCGGACGACCTGGACCCCCACCTCGCGCTGGCCGTGATGGACGTGTGCGGCGCGCCGGCCCTGGTGGACCGGGTGGTCCGACGGTACGTCGCCGACGGGCGGGTGCCGACCGTGGCCGTGGTCGGTGGAGCGGGCAAGTCCGGCTCCATGTCGCTGGCCGCCGCCCATCGTGCCGGTGCCTCCCGGACGGTGGGCGTGGTCCCCGTGCAGGCCGAGGCCGACCTGCTCGCCGTCGCGGGGATCGCCGACGCCGTCGCCCTGGCCGACGCGCGCGACCCGGTCGCGCTGTCCGAGGCCGTGGTGGCTGCACTGGGCGGGGCGGCCGACGTCACCGTCGTCTGCGTCGACGTCCCCGGGTGCGAGCACGGCTCGGTGCTGGCGACCGCTGAGGGAGGCACGGTGATCTTCTTCTCGATGGCCACCTCCTTCACCGCAGCGGCCCTGGGCGCCGAGGGGATGGCGGCCGACGTCACGATGCTCGTGGGCAACGGCTACGTCCCCGGGCACGCCGAGCTCGCGCTGCAGGTGCTGCGCGAGGAGAGCGGTGTGCGCGCCCTGTTCGAGCGTCGCCTCGAGTGAGCCGCGCCGACCCCCAGGGCGCAGGCGTCCTGCTCGGGCTCGGCGACGTCACCAGTCCGGGTGCTCGACCGACAACGTTCCCCCGTCCGACCGTTGGCGTTCACCCCGACGAACCCCCCGACATGGGACAAAGAGGTCGTGCCTCGATCACTTCGCCTCCCGTCCCTGCTCACCGCGGCTGCCATCGTCGCCCTCGCCGCCGTCCCGCTCGGCGCGGCCGCGCCCGCCGACGCGACCCGCGCCCCCTCCTTCGACCTCCAGGCCCACCGCGGCGGCCTCGGCCTCACGGTGGAGAGCACGCTCGGTGGCTTCGAGCGCGCGCTCCGGCTCGGCGTCAGCACCCTTGAGCTCGACGTCCAGATCACCCGCGACGGCGAGGCCGTGGTCACGCACGACCGCGTGGTGCAGGCGACCAAGTGCCGCGACACCGCGCCGGTGCACCCGGGCGACGCGCAGTGGCCGTACGTCGGCGACTACGTCAAGGACCTCACCCTGGCCCAGGTCCGCACCCTCGACTGCGGCACCCTGACGCTGCCGCAGCACCCGGGTCAGCGGTCGCTCCCCGGCTCCCGGGTGCCGCTGCTGTCCGAGGTCTTCGCGCTGGCTGACCGGTACCGCGCACGCGGCGTCGTGTTCAACGTCGAGACCAAGGTCGAGGCGGGCGCACCGCACGAGACCGCGCCGCGCGAGCAGTTCGTCCAGGTGGTGGCGGCCGAGGTCGTCGCCGCCCGCAAGCAGCGGCAGGTGACGGTCCAGAGCTTCGACTGGGGCACGCTCATGCGGATGCGGGAGGTCGCGCCCGCCCTGCCGCTCGTCGCCCTCGACAACGGCCAGTTCCTCCAGGTCGGACAGCCGGGGGCCTCGCCCTGGCTCGGTGGCCTGGACATCGACGACTTCGGCGGCGACCCGGTCGCGGCGATCGCGAGATTCGGAGCCGCCGCGTGGTCGCCCGTGCAGGGGAACCCGCAGGGCGGTGCGATCGGCGACGGGACCTTCGTGCCGTACGTCGACCGGGCCGACATCCGTCGCGCCCACGTCGCCGGCCTGAAGGTCGTGCCGTGGACGGTGAACGATCGCGCCACGATGGCGCACTTCATGGCGATCGGCGTCGACGGTCTGATCACCGACCGGCCCGACGTGCTGCGCGACCTGATGGCCGAGCGCGGCTACCGGCTGCCCAAGGCGTACACGGCCTCCGACGCCGGGGTCGTGCACGCGCTGCCGAACGCCCACGCGCACAACGACTACGAGCACGACCGCCCCCTGCAGGACGCCCTGGCGCAGGGCTTCACCAGCGTCGAGGCGGATGTCTGGCTGGTCGATGGCGAGCTGCTGGTCGCGCACGACCTCGACGAGGTCGATCCCAGCCGGACGCTGGAGTCGCTCTACCTGGAACCGTTGCAGGACAGAGTCCGTCGGGGCACCGTCCACCAGGGGTGGACCGGCACCTTCCAGTTGCTGATCGACATCAAGAGCGACGGGCCGACCACCTACGCCGCGGTCTCGGCCGCCCTGGCCGAGCACCGCTCGGTCCTCACCCGGTTCGCGCCGACGTACCGGGCCAGGGCCGTGGAGGTCGTGATCAGCGGCAATCGTCCCCTCGACCAGATGCGGGCCGAGCGCACGCGGTTCGCCGGGTACGACGGACGGCTCGCGGACCTCGGGTCCGGGCTGCCGGCCACCGTGATGCCGCTGGTGTCGGACAACTGGGCCAACCACTTCACCTGGACGGGGAACGGCCCGATGCCGGCCGCCGAGCAGATGAAGCTGCAGCAGCTCGTGGCCGACGCCCACGCCCGCGGCTACAGGTTGCGGTTCTGGAACACCCCCGACGTCGCCGGCCCGGACCGGACGACGCTCTGGTCGGTGCTCGTCGACAGCGGCGTCGACCACGTCAACACCGACGACCTCCCCGGACTCGCCGCCTTCCTCACCGCCCGGCAGCCCGCCTGATCCGCCCCCCTCTCGCCCGCACGCACGTCGCGGGGTCCGCACACAGGCTGCAGCGTGTGTGCGGACCCCAGAAGCTGTGTGCGAGCAGGGAGAGTGGCTGTCACGATCGACCGGTGGACCCGCCGAACAGCGACGAACCGTGCGACGAAGACGACGTCAGGTCACGGCAGGTCCAGGTCGTGCTGCACGTGGTCGAGGGACGGCTGCACGAGCTGGAACTGTTCGTCGACGAGGGAGCCACGGTGTCGCTGCCGGCTCCGTCAGACCTGCGCGACGTCCGGGTCGAGCCCTGACGTCCCTGTCCCGCCCTCCTCGTGCTCGTGCACAGGCCGTGCGGTCCGCACACGACGCGCAGCCTGTGTGCAGGCGTCAGAATCTGTGTGCGAGCGAGGAGAGAGGTCAGCGACCGCCCTGGAGACTGCGGCCGCGCTGGGAGACGCCGGCCTCGCCGTACGGGTAGTCGTCGGCCCGCGGCGCGCTGGCGTCGGTGAGCCGCTGGGTCTGCTCCGCGGTCAGCTCGAGGTCTGCGGCGGCGAGGTTGTCCTTCAGCTGCTCGACGGTCCGGGCACCGAGGATCACCGAGGTGACCGCGGGCCGGCCGCCGAGCCAGGCGAGCGAGACCTGCGAGGCGCTGACGCCGACCTCCCCGGCGACCACGCGCGCGGCGTCGACCGTGCGCCAGGTGCGCTCGTCGGCGTTGCGGGCCTCCCACGCCTCCATGCCGCGGGTGGGGTTCTCACCCAACCGGGTCGCACCGGTGGGGGCGACGTCGCGCTCGTACTTGCCGCTGAGCCAGCCGCCGGCGAGCGGCGACCAGGGCAGCAGCCCGATGCCGGCGTCCAGGGACGCGGGCACGATCTCGTGCTCGATGTCGCGCACCAGCAGGTTGTACTGCGGCTGCAGCGTCACCGGGGCCGCCCAGCCCTGCGCTGCGGCGACGTGCACGGCCTTGGTGAGCTGCCAACCCAGGTAGTTCGAGAAGCCGTAGTACGAGATCTTCCCGGCGCTGACCGCGTCGTCCAGGAAGCGCAGCGTCTCCTCGATCGGGGTGTGCTCGTCCCAGGCGTGCATCTGGTACAGGTCGACGTGGTCGGTGCCGAGCCGTCGCAGCGAGTCGTCCAGCGCGGTGCGCAGGTGCCGGCGCGACAGGCCGAGGTCGTTGGGGCCCTCGCCCATCGGGAACCGGCCCTTGGTGGCGAGGACCACCTGGGACGCCTCGCTCGGGTGGGCCTTGAGCCAGCGTCCGACGATCTCCTCCGAGACACCGGCGCTGTAGACGTCGGCGGTGTCGAAGAACGTGCCGCCGCCCTCCACGAAGGCGGCCATGATCTCGCCCGACGTCGCCTCGTCGGACTCCGCGCCGAACGTCATGGTGCCGAGGCAGTGGGTCGAGACCACGGCGCCGCTGTGGCCGAGGGTGCGGTACTGCATGGGGTGGTCCTCCTGCGATCGGGGTCAGGTGTCCTCCCACCCTCCGCTGTCGGGCGGCCGTCCGCCAGGCGGGACGACCCGGTCAGCCCCCGGACGGGACGACGACGACGGGGACGGGGGAGTGCCGCACGATCTTGGTGGCGGTGGTGCCGAGGAAGACGCGCGACAGCACCGAGCCGGGCGAGGACCCCACGACGAGCACGTCGTCACGCTCCCAGGGCAGGTCGTCGAGCGCCTGCGCCCAGTCGCGGCCGACGGCGAGGGCGGTCTGCACCGCGTGCGGCTCCACCGCGCCGTCCAGCGCCGCCAGCGCCCGCGCGTGCGCCGACGCGGCCTGCTCGGCCCACGCCGCCAGCACGTCGTCCTCCGTCCGGATGGCGACCTGGGGCGGGTACATCGTGCGGCCCCGGACCCCGAAGGTCGCCACGCGCAGGGTCGCGCCGACCGCGACGGCGATGGCTGTCGTGCGCTGCAGCACCTCGACCGAGCCCGCGTCGTCCCGGTAGGCGCAGGTCACCCGTCCGACGGTGGTGGCGGTCCCGGGCCGGTAGCCGCGCGAGGCCAGCGCCACCGGGATCCGCGAGGAGTGCAGGAGGCGCCCGGCGGTGGACCCGACGACGACCCGGCCGTGCGGGCCGTCACTGGACGACCCGAGCACGGTCATGATGGCTTGGTGGTCCGCACCCGCTCGGTCCAGACCCGCTGCGGCAGAACGTGCATGACGCCACGAGCAGGTCGCTGGGAGGTCAGGTGCATTCTGCGAGAGGTGCTCTCGAGCCGCGACGACCGCGACCTCGCCGCGTTCGGCGGCCCAGGCTGCGAACTCGCCGTCGACCCGAGCCGGGCTGGGCACCGGCCACGGGGCCGGCACCACCGTGACGACCTGCAGCGACTCGCCCGCCGACCTCGCGAGCAGGATGCCGAGGTCCAGCGCCGCCTGCCCGGACGGGGCCGGTGTCCAGCCGACGACGATGGTCACGGCCGCGCCCCGTCCACCTCGGCGGCGCGTCCGAGCGCGGCGTGGTGACGCCCCCAGAAGAGGTAGAAGGAGAGCACCAGGGTGACCCAGACCAGGAAGATCACCCACGTGATCGGGGAGATCCCGTAGGCCACGTAGGCGCAGGCCACCACGGTGAGCACGGGAGTGACGGGGTACCCCGGGACCTTGAACGGGCGCTCGAGCCCGGGCTGGGTACGGCGCAGCACCATCACCCCGATCGCGACGACCGTGAACGCGCACAGTGTGCCGATCGACACGGTGTCCCACAGGTAGTCCGACGGGACGAATCCCGCCACGATCGAGACCACGACACAGACCACGATCGTGGTGAACCTCGGCGTGAGGGTGCGTGGGTGCACCTCAGCGAAGCGCGTCGGCAGCATCCCGTCCCGGCCCATCGCGAACAGGATCCTGGTCTGCCCGTAGAGCGTGACGAGGGTGACCGAGAAGATCGAGATCACCGCGCCGGCCGCGAGGATCGTCCCCGCGAGGGTGGTTCCCGTGATGTTCGTGAGGATGACCGACAGGCCGGCGCTCTGCTGGTCCTCGCTCGAGAAGTCCTCCAGCGGCTGCGATCCGACGCCGGCCAGCGCGACCAGGACGTAGATCGCGACCACCACGACGAGGGCGCCCATGAGTGCGCGCGGCAGGGTGCGCTGGGGGTCCTTGACCTCCTCGCCTGCGGTCGACACGGCGTCGAGCCCGATGAAGGAGAAGAAGATGGTGGCGGCCGCGGCACTGACCCCTGCCGCGCCGGCGCCCCAGAAGGCGTCGAACCGGTCGCCCTCGAAGGCGGTGAACGCGATCACCACGAACAGGACGAGGACGGAGAGCTTGATGACCACCATGATCGTGTTGACCAGCGCCGACTCGCTCGCTCCGCGCACGAGCAGCATCGTGCAGAGCACCACGAGCACGACGGCAGGCAGGTTGATCAGCCCGGTCGTGTTCTCCTCGAACGGGATCGGCGAGTACGACAGGGCGTCGGGGATCTGGAAGCCGACGGTGTTGAGCAGCAGCTCGTTGAAGTATCCGCTCCACCCGACCGCCACGGCGGACGCTGCGACGCCGTACTCCAGCAGCACGCAGGCGGCGACGAACATCGCAACCCCCTCGCCCAGTGCGTGGTACGTGTACGAGTACGTGGAGCCCGAGACGGGAATGGCGGAGGCGAGCTCGGCGTAGCAGACGGCCGACAACCCGGCCGCCAGCCCGGCGACCAGGAACGAGAACACCACCGCCGGCCCGGCGTCCGGCACCGCCTCCTGCAGGACGAAGAAGATGCCGGTGCCCACCGTGGCGCCCACACCGAACATCGTCAGCTGGAAGACCCCGATGGTGCGGGCGAGCTGAGGCCCGGAAGCCTTGCCCGCCTTCGGGTCTGCCAGCGGCTTGCGCCGCCGGAGCTGGCTCCCGAGGGGCTGGTGGGTCCTGGCGCGGGACGTCGTGGCCATCGGTCCTCCGAGCTGCGGGGGACCGGGCGGCGCCCGGTCCGCAGGAGCGTCACCCTAGGGCGGGTCGAGCGGGGTGAGAAGAGGGCGGCCGAGAACTCCTCGACTCTGGATGGCGTTCGCTGTCGGCACCCACGCCGGTGCCCACCTGCCCGCGCTGGTGCGTGGCCGACCTGCTGGCGCACCAGGCGATCGTGCACCGCTGGGCCACCGCCCACGTCGGCGGCGGTGACCCGGACGCCGTGCCCACCCAGGCCTACCTGCCCTCGGACGTGCCGGACCTGCTCGCCCACCACCGCGACGGCGTGGGCACGCTGCTCGCCGCGCTGCGGACGGCCGGCCCCGACGTCGAGGCGATGACGTTCCTCCGCGACGCACCGCCCGCCGGTCACTTCTGGGCCAGGCGGCAGGCGCACGACACCACGGTGCACGGCGTCGACGCCCTCGCCGCCCGGCTCGGCCGGGCGCCCACCGCGCTGGAGGTGGCCGGGACCGGTGTCACGTCCGAGGTCGCCCTGGACGGCCTGGACGAGCTGCTCTGCGGCTTCGTCACGCGCGGCCGCTCGAAGGTCGTGGTAGACGCTGCGGTGACCGTGCACGTGCGCCCCACCGACGTCGACGAGCAGTTGACCCTGCGCATCCACGAGCAGGTCGGGACCGAGCACGGGCCGGTCACCGTCGATGCCGGCGACGCCGTGTTCTCCGGCACCGCACTGCAGCTCTACCTCGGCCTGTGGAACCGAGGCGACGAGGTGGTGGCACGCGGGTGCCGCGCGCTGCTCACGGCCTGGCGGCGGGGCCACCGGGTGCGCCGGTCCTGACCGTTCGTCTGCCCAGAGCAGAATCCGCTGACCGGACGACGGGGCGGGCGTAGCGTCCCCGCATGGGTGACCTCGTCAGCATCGACCGACGTCCACGAGCCCGCCGCACACCGGAACCGTTGTGGCGGGCCGTGCTCGGTGCCCGGCTGCGCGACCTGCGCCACGACCGTGACCTGACCCTGGTCGAGGCAGCCGAGCGGGCCGGCATCAGCCCGCAGTACCTCTCCGAGATCGAGCGCGGACGCAAGGACCCGTCGTCCGAGATCGTCGCCGCCGTGGCCGGCGCTCTCGCGTCGTCGGTGCTGGAGCTGAGCGCCCTCGTCGTGGCCGACCTGCGGGCGTCGTCGTCCCCGGTGGCGACCCCGTCCGGCTCCGGTCCGGTCGCCCGGCTGCTCGCGGCCTAGGGGGCCTGCGAACCGGCAGCCAGGACAGCGAGGTCACGCCGGGACGGCATCACGACGTCCGCCAGGCCGTAGGCGACCGCCTGCTGCGGCGTGAAGATCCGGTCGCGGTCGGTGTCACGCCGCAGCGTCTCGACCGTCTGCCCGGTGTGCAGCGAGAGCACCGCCTCGGCTTCGGACCGCACCCGGATCACCTCCTCCGCCTGCAGGATCAGGTCGGGGATGGCGCCCTGCCCGCGCGCGGACGGCTGGTGCAGCAGCACCCGTGAGTGCGGGAGCACCGAACGCCGCCCCGGTTCGCCCGCCGCCAGCAGGATCGCCGCGGTCGAGGCGGCCTGCCCGATGCACGTGGTCGCCACGGGCGCCCGCACGAACTGCATCGTGTCGTAGACCGCGAACACGGCCGTCATCAGGCCGCCGGGCGAGTTGATGTAGAGGTTGATCTCGGCCTCGGCGTTCTGCGACTCCAGGTGCAGGACCTGCGCGATGAGCGCGTTCGCGACACCGTCGTCGATCTCGGTGCCCAGGTACACGATCCGCTCGGAGAGCAGCTGGCTGTAGACGTCCATGACGCGATCGCCCCGCGGGTGCGAGACCACGACGCTCGGGATCGGGTAGCCGATCATCGAGCGCTCCTGACGGTGAGGCCGACCGGCGTGCGCTGCACCGGGCGGACCCGGTCGAGGGAGTCCAGAACGGCGTCCACGAAGCCGTACTCGAGCGACTGCTCGGCGGTGAACCAGCGGTCGCGCTGGGAGTCCTCGACCACTCGCTCCAGCGGCTGCCCGGTGTGCTCGGCGATCAGCCCCAGGACGGTGTCTCGGGTGTGCCGCAGGTCCTCGGCCTGCAGCGCGATGTCGACCGCGTTGCCGCCGATGCCCGCCGAGCCCTGGTGCATGAGGATCCGCGCGTGCCGCAGGGCGTAGCGCTTGCCCGGCGTCCCGGCGGAGAGCAGGAACTGCCCGGCGCTGGCCGCCATGCCGATCGCCAAGGTGGATACGTCGTTGGGAATCAGCCGCATCGTGTCCATGATCGCGAGCATCGCCGGCACCGAGCCGCCGGGGGAGTTGATCCACAGCGTGATGTCGGACCGGTGGTCCTCGGCCGAGAGCAGGAAGAGCTGGCCGATGATCCTGGTGCCGTTCCTGTCGTCCAGGGCCTCGTCCAGGACGACGATCCGCTGCCTCAGCAGGCCGTCGGCGACGGGGTCGGTCAGGGGGCCGGTGCGGGGGTCGGGTGCGTTCATGCCTCCATCGTGCGGGCGCCCGCCGCCGTGGCGGGTTTGGCGCTGCTGGTGGCAGGTCTGCTGCTGGCAGAACGCGATCGGCCGGCGGACGATCGGGTCATGACGCAGGACGCGATCGAGCCGGACGGCAAGGACTGGACCTGGGTGCTGGAGCGACCCTGCCCCGAGTGCGGCTTCGAGGCGGCGTCGGTCGGGCCGGGGGACGTCGCCGTGCAGGTGCTCGCGCTCACGGCGCCGTGGATCCAGGTGCTGGCTCGTCCGGACGCGGCCACGCGTGCGCAGCCGGACCGCTGGTCCGCGCTGGAGTACGGCTGCCACGTGCGCGACGTGTGCCGCGTCTTCGCCGGGCGCGTGCGGCTGATGCTCGACCAGGACGCGCCGGGCTTCGAGAACTGGGACCAGGACGCCTCGGCGGCGGCGGGGCGCTACGGCGACCAGGATCCTGCGGCGGTCGTGCGCGAGCTGGCCGAGGACGCCCGCGGCCTCGCCGAGGCGTTCGGCCACGTCCGGGACGACCAGTGGGACCGCACCGGCCTGCGCTCGAACGGCGCGGTCTTCACCGTGCTCACACTGGGGCAGTACGGGCTGCACGACCTCGCCCACCACCTCGCGGACGTCGGTGTCGACCGACCGTGACCTCGCTGCCGCGTGTGCGCCGGTGCTCGCCGTGCACACCAGCAGGACGACGGGGTGCCTGGGCGTCAGGATGCGGCGTGTCGCGGCTGTTCTCCTGTCCGGGTGCACATCAGACTCGTCGGCATGAGCGATGCACCGGTCCTGCAGATGCGGCTCGTCGTCCACGCCGAGGACTACGCGGAGGCGCTGCGGTTCTACCGCGACGTGCTCGGCATGCCCCAGCAGGAGGCCTACTCCGGCGACGGCGGCGCCGAGGTGACCATCCTGGACGCCGGCCGCGCCACGCTCGAGCTGGCCAACACGGCCCAGGTCGAGATGATCGACGACGTCGAGGTCGGCCGAAGGATCGCGCCGCACCTGCGGCTGGCCCTCGAGGTCCCAGACGCCGCGGCCGCCACCCGCCGCGCCGCCGAGGCCGGCGCCACCGTGGTCGCGGCTCCTGTCGAGACCCCCTGGCGCTCGCTCAACGCCCGCCTCGAGGCCCCCGGCGGCATCCAGCTCACGCTGTTCCAGGAGCTCGGTGTGCTGGACGAAGTCCCGGGGGCCCCTACCCTCGGCACGTGAGCGAGCGGAGCGAGCGAACCAGCAGGCACGGTGCGCGCGCCACGGCGAGGAACGAGCCGTGAGCGACGAGCCTGTGACGCCCGGTCCCACCTTCGCGGACCTGGGACTCGGCGAGCGCGTCCTGCGGTCCCTGGCCGACGTGGGGTACGAGACCCCGACCTCGGTGCAGGTCGCCTGCATCCCGGCGCTGCTCGCGGGCCGCGACCTGATCGGGACGGCCCAGACGGGGACGGGCAAGACGGCGGCGTTCGCGCTGCCGGTGCTCGACCGGTTGGACGTCACGCAGAAGACGCCCCAGGCCCTGGTGCTCGCCCCTACCCGCGAACTGGCGCTGCAGGTCTGCGAGGCCTTCGAGCGCTACGCCTCCCGCACCAAGGGCGTGCACGTGCTGCCGGTCTACGGCGGCCAGGGCTACGGGGTGCAGCTCAGCGCGCTGCGGCGCGGCGTGCACGTCGTGGTCGGCACCCCGGGCCGCGTGATGGACCACCTCGACAAGGGCACGCTCGACCTGTCGGCGCTCGCGGTCCTGGTGCTCGACGAGGCCGACGAGATGCTCAGCATGGGCTTCGCCGACGACGTGGAGACCATCCTCGCGGCGACGCCGGACAGCAAGCAGGTGGCCCTGTTCTCGGCCACGATGCCGTCCCAGGTGCGGCGGCTCGCGCACAAGTACCTGAGCGACCCGGTCGAGGTGCAGGTCGGCGGCAGGGCTGCGTCGTCGGCCACCATCACCCAGCGGTACGTGCTGGTCGGGTACCCGCAGAAGCTCGACGTGCTCACCCGTCTCCTCGAGGTGGAGAACTTCGAGGGCATGATCGTGTTCGTCCGGACCAAGCACGAGACCGAGACCCTGGCCGAGCGGTTGCGGGCCCGCGGCTACTCCGCCGCCGCGATCAACGGCGACGTGGCCCAGGTGCAGCGCGAGCGCACCGTGCAGCAGCTGCGCGACGCCCGCCTCGACGTCCTCGTCGCCACGGACGTCGCAGCCCGCGGCCTCGACGTCGAGCGCGTCAGCCACGTCGTCAACTACGACATTCCCACCGACCCCGAGTCCTACGTCCACCGGATCGGGCGGACCGGTCGCGCGGGTCGCACCGGCGACGCGATCAGCTTCGTCACACCGCGTGAGACGTACCTGCTGCGGCACATCGAGAAGGCCACGCGCCAGCCGCTGGTCCGGATGGACCCACCCGGCGCCGACGAGGTCAACAGCAACAGGCTCGCGCGCTTCGACGACCGGATCACCGCCGCACTGACGTCGGAGCAGGTGCCGGTGCTGCGCGACATCGTGGCCCACTACGTGCGCGAGCACGACGTGCCCGAGATCGACGTCGCAGCCGCCCTCGCCGTCGCGCTGCAGGGCGACACCAGCCTGCTGCTCGACCCGAACGAGGTCCTCGCCGCACCGCCCGCGGCGCCTGCGGGTCGGGGCGGCTCGGGCCCCGGTGGTGCCCGGGAGAACCGTGCCGGCTCCGGACGTCGTGCCCCGCGCGGCGACGCGCCGCCGATGGCGATCTACCGGATCTCGGTGGGCAAGCGGCACAAGGTCGAGCCGCGGCAGGTGGTCGGGGCGCTGGCGAACGAGGGCGGGCTGTCCCGCGGCGACTTCGGCAAGATCCAGGTGCGGCCCGACCACACCCTGGTCGAGCTGCCGGCCCAGCTGGAGAGCTCGACCTGGCAGGCGCTGAAGAGCACCCGGATCAGCGGCCGGTTGATCGACCTGCGGCTCGAGGGCTGACCCCGCCCCGACACCCGCCCGAGTGCCGGTCCGGACCTCTGCCCGCGCGGCGGGCAGGATGTGCCCTGTGACCGACGCACGCACCGTCCTGTACCGCGGGGGCAGCATCTACTCCGCGTCCGACCCGTTCGCGACGGCGATGGTCGTCAACGGAGGAGTCGTGGGGTGGCTCGGGTCGGAGGAGGCGGCGAACGGCCAGGTCGCCGGCGTCGACGAGGTGGTCGACCTCGGGGGCGCGCTGGTCACGCCCGCCTTCGTCGACGGCCACGTGCACGTCACCGACACCGGCATCGCGCTGCTCGGCGTGAACCTCGTCGGCACCCGGAGCCTGGCCGAGGCGCTGGATCTGGTCGACGCCGCGACCCGCGCGGCCCGGGGCCGTCCGGTCCTGGGGCACGGCTGGGACGAGACGGCCTGGCCCGAGGGCCGCCCGCCGTTCCGCACCGAGCTCGACCGTGCCTCGCACGGAGGAGTCGTCTACCTGTCCCGGGTCGACGTGCACTCGGCCGTGGTCTCCAGCTCGCTGGCCGCCTCGCTGCGGCTGGCCGACCACGACGGCTGGGACGACTCCGGACGCGTGGAGCGCGACGCCCACGCCCTGGTGCGCGAGGCGACCCGGGGCGGCCTCGACCCGTCCGTGCGGGAGGCGTACCAGGAGGCGGCGCTGAAGCACTTCGCTGCGCGCGGCATCCTGACGGTGCACGAGATGAGCGCGCCGCACATCGCGCCGCGCGCCGACCTGGCCGGGCTGCTCCGGCTCGGGCGGCGTGGCGACCTGCCGGACGTCCTGGCCTACCGCGGCGAGCGCGCCGAGGACGAGCAGCAGGCCCGCCGGCTGCTCACCGAGCTCGCCGCGGAGGGCATCGAGGTCAGCGGACTCGGTGGAGACCTCAACATCGACGGCTCGATCGGCTCCCGGACGGCTGCGCTCGCCACGCCCTACGCCGATTCGTCACCGACCGACATCGGAGCCGGGCACGACTACTGCGGTCACCTGTTCCTCGAGCCGGAGCAGGTCGCGGCCCACCTCGTCGCCTGCACCCGGGCCGGGGTGCAGGGCGGCTTCCACG
>JBBQSN010000017.1:0-28874 GCA_038213835.1 Actinomycetales bacterium | reverse complement strand
CGACGCGGCTTGCTGCGCGCCCTTGCCGGACGGCGCGACCCCGGACGGTCCTCGTCCTGGCCGTCGACACTGCCGTCGTCCTGGTCCCGCGCGGGCACCCCGTCCGGCTCCTCGTCGGCATCGGGGGTGGCGGTCAGGTCGATCCGCTCGGAGGCGGCCTCCTGCTCGTCCGTGCCGGTCCCGTCGGTGCCGGTCCCGTCGGTGGCTGGGGGATCGGCACGCCGGGGCTCCGGCAGCGCGAGGATCTCGGCGTCGGTTGCCTCCTCGGGCCGCGAGGCCGGCGGGTGAGCGGCCGGCGGGTGCGCGGCCGGCGGGTGCGCGGCCGGCGGGGCGTCGGCCCCCTCCAGCAGCTCGTCGACGAGGTCGCCCTGGGTCGGGGCCTCGTCGCCCTCGAGCACCGGCTGCCGCTTGCCGCGGCGCCCGCGCAGGGCATCGAGCAGGTCGACGGTGCGGTCCCGCGGCGACGCCTGCTCGGCGGCGTCGCGACCGCTCGGGCGTACCCCGCCGTCGGCCTCGACGTCGTAGACCTTCTCCTGCACCTTGACCGCGCTGAGCCGGCGGGCACCCAGCGGCCCGGCCTCCTGCTCGGTGCGGGCCGTCAGCCAGCGCGCCTCGTCCTCCATCGGCTCGAGGTGCGCGCCGGCGATGTCGTAGCGCCACCGGGCGGTGCGGTCGCGGCCACCCGCGCTGAACGCGACCTGCACCACCCACGAGCCGGTGTCCTCGCGCCAGGCGTCCCACGCCGGGTCGCCCTCGACGCCTCGGGCGGTGAGCCGCTGCGAGACGAGGTCCTCCAGCGGGGTCGCCGACGATCCGGTGCGCTGGACGACGGTGCCCCGGGCGCGACGAGCGACGTGCTCACGCTCAGCCATCACCGGGCCCTCGTAGCGCAGCACGTGCTCGAGCGGCAGCCCGGAGGCCTTCGCGAGCTCCTGCGCGCTCATGCCGGCCCGGATGCGCCGCTGGATCTCCTGGGGCCGGGGCAACCCGTCGATGGCGATCTGCAGCTGTCCCAGGCGCGCGCGGTCACGCCGGACGGCGGCCCGCAGGGCCTCGTCGATCCCCAGCAGGAACCGCACGCCGTCGGGGCCGGCCAGCACCAGGTGCTCGCCGTCTTCGTGCACGCCGACGAGCTCGACGTTGTCCATGGACGTACTCCCTCGTTCTCGTGCGGCCACTGTAGGCCCGTCGGTGCCGCCGGGACCGGACGACGTGCCGGTACGGTCGGTGCCGCTGCTCGTCCTGGGCGCCGTCCCGCCGGTCGGCATCAGCGACCCCGTCGGGCCGTCCTGGTGCTCGACGCCGCCCGGTCGCCGCCGGGGCGGTGGCGCTGCCAGTCCTCCTCGCCCGGGTGTTCGCGCTGCACGTCGAGGTCACCGCTCCCGTCCCGCGCGGCTGACGGTCGCCGGGTGCGACGCGTGACCGGGTGACACGATGGAGCCCATGACCAGTCCTGTGCCAGCCACCGATACCGCGGCCAGGACCAGGGAGGCCCCGTACGACGCCGTCGTGCTGCTGTCGTTCGGCGGCCCGGAGGGGCCGGACGACGTGGTCCCCTTCCTGCGCAACGTGACCCGCGGCAAGAACATCCCGGACGAGCGACTGGCCGAGGTCGGCGAGCACTACTCGCTGTTCGGCGGCCGCAGCCCGATCAACGACCAGAACACCGCCCTGCTGGCGGCGCTCGAGGCGGGCCTGCGCGAGCGCGGGGTCGAACTGCCCGTGCTCTGGGGCAACCGGAACTGGGCGCCCTACCTCGTCGACACCCTGCGCGAGGCGCACGACGGCGGTGCGCGCCGGGTGCTCGTCGTCACCACCAGCGCGTACTCGTCCTACTCGGGCTGCCGGCAGTACCGCGAGGACGTCGCCGAGGCGCTGGTCGCGCTCGCCGGCGAGGGACGCGACCTCGAGGTCGACCAGGTGCGCCGGTACGGGGGCACCGCCGGGTTCGTCGAGGCCAACGGCGCGGCGGTGCGGGCTGCCCTCGTCGAGGTGCAGCCGGAGGGCGGGGCCACCCCCCGGCTCGTGTTCGTCACGCACTCGGTGCCGACCTCGATGGCGGACTCGTCCGGACCGCAGGGCGGCGCGTACGTCGACCAGCACCGTGGTGTCGCCGCGGCGGTGGCCGCTGTCGCCGGTGCCGAGGAGTGGGACCTCGTCTACTGCAGCCGTTCCGGACCGCCCACCCAGCCGTGGCTGGAACCTGACGTCAACGACCACCTCGAGGAGCTCGCCGCTGCCGGGCACCGGACCGTCGTGCTGTCCCCGATCGGCTTCGTCAGCGACCACATGGAGGTCGTCTACGACCTCGACACCGAGGCGGCCGCCACCTGCGAGCGGCTCGGGCTGCGGATGGTCCGTGCAGGCACCGTCGGCACGGCTCCCGCGTTCGTGGGTGCCCTGGTCGACCTCGTCCTGGAGCGGTGCGGCCTCGGCGAGGGCCCGCCGGTGGCCGCCGCGGGGCTGCCCTCGGTGCACGACACGTGCCCCGTCGGGTGCTGCCCCAACCTGCGCGCCCCCGACCGCCTCGCTGCCTGCGGGACGGACTGGCGCAGCCCGGTGCGGGGGAGCGCGTGAGCCCCGCCCCGGACCGGGCCAGGCCCGACCTCGCCGACCTGGTGCGGCTGGCGGAGGAGTCGGCGCGGGCCGCCGGTGCCCTCGTGCACGGTGGCCGTCCCGACCAGGTCCGGGTCGCCGCCACCAAGACCAGCCCGGTCGACGTCGTGACGGCGATGGACACCGCCGCCGAGGCCCTGGTCCTGGACCACCTGCTGCGCGCACGCCCGGACGACGGCGTGCTGGGCGAGGAGGGCGGTCTGCGGTCGGGCACCAGCGGGCTGACCTGGGTCGTGGACCCGATCGACGGGACGGTCAACTACCTCTACGACATCCCGGCGTACGCCGTGAGCGTCGCCGTCGTCGAGGGGCAGCCCGAGCCGTCCGGCTGGAACGTCCTGGCCGGGTGCGTGCACAACCCGTCGACCGGCGAGACCTGGACGGCCGGCGCCGGCGGCGGGGCGTTCCTGGACGGCCGACGGCTCGAGGGCCCCGCTGAGGTCCGGCTCGCGATGGCCCTGGTGGGCACCGGGTTCGGCTACCTGGCCACACGCCGGCAGCACCAGGCGGCCGTGCTCGCCGAGCTGCTGCCGCAGGTGCGCGACATCCGCCGGATCGGTTCGGCGGCGCTGGACCTGTGCGCCCTGGCGACAGGGCGCCTGGACGCCTACTTCGAGCGTGGTCTGCAGCCGTGGGACCAGGCGGCCGGCGTGCTGATCGCCCGCGAGGCCGGTGCCCGGGTCACGGGTCCGCGCGGCCTGCACCCGAGCGAGGAGCTGGTGGTGGGCGCCGCTCCGGGCCTGCACGCCCAGCTGGTGCAGCGGTTGGACGAGCTGGGCGCGGACCGCGACGACACGGTCTGAGGCGGTCAGCCCGACAGGGCGTCGCGCTGGGCCGGCTCGGCGGCGTCCAGCACGATCGGGCCCGTGGGCGAGGGCTCGCCCTCGGGCAGGGGGACCTCGGTGGGCACGCCGTGGCGGGCCAGCTCCTCGGTCGCCTGCGGCAGCCGGACGTCGTTGTCGTCGGCCAGCCGGGCCAGCGACTGCAGCTCGCCGACCCTGACCTCGACGAGGTAGTCGTCACCGCTGGCGGCGGCCTCCCGCAGGGACGCGATGGCCTCCTGGGCACGCACTGCCAGCTCGGTCGCGAACTCGCTCATCCACACACCCTGCCTCTCGTCGCGCGGCTGCTCGCCGCTCCCCGGACGAACCGGACGTTTCACCGGTCGCATCGACGCCCCGCACCCTACGCGACGGGGGCGGAGGTCGAGGGCCCCGCACACCCGGGGTGGTCCGTCCGGGGGGCGGTGCCCACGCTGGGTGCCCGCGCAGGCCGGACCCGGGACGCCGTCCTCGGCTCGAGCCTGCATCGAGGATGGATCGAGGATGCGCGGTGTCCCTGCGTGGTGCATGATCCTGCGCGCGACCCGCGTGCGGACCGATGACGTGCCCGGCGGGAGGCGGGCACAAAACGTGAGGCCCCGACGTTCTTCAGGAGCCTTCGCCGCACGGACCCGGCAGGGCCCGCTCCCGAGCACGGCACGGCGAGAGCACGGAGCGAGACGACCCAGCAGGCAGGCACCCCAGCAGGCAGGCACCCCAGCAGGCAGAACTCCCAGCACCGCACCACCCGGTGCGACGACGACGAACCCCGGAGCGTGAACCACCCCATGGCGACCGACTACGACGCGCCACGCAAGACCGACGACGAGCTGAGCGAGGACTCGCTCGAGGAGCTCAAGGCACGGCGTGCCGACAAGAACTCGGGCAAGGTCGACGAGGACGAGGCGGAGGCGGCAGAGGGCTTCGAGCTCCCCGGCGCCGACCTCAGCAACGAGGAGCTCTCGGTGCGCGTCCTCCCGCGTCAGGCCGACGAGTTCACGTGCAGCAGCTGCTTCCTGGTGCACCACCGCAGCCAGCTGTCGTCCGACAAGGGCGGCGTGGCGATCTGCAAGGAGTGCGCGGCCTGAGCCGTAGCGATCGAGGAACCGTGTGACAGCAGGACGGGCCCGGGATCCGGGCGGCGCCACCGCGCCGCCGGGATCACCGGGCCGTGTCGTGCCCGGACCCTGCGCCACCCTCGGGCGTGGGGCCTGCCGCGCCCCGGGCGGCCTCGATGGCGCGGGCCAGGTCGTCGGGCCGGCGGGTGGCCACGAGCCAGTACGGGGTGGGGTCGTCGGGGTCCAGCACCGGGACCCGGAGCATCGGCTGCACCCAGCCGCGCAGCAGCAGGTAGGCGCGGGCGTCCAGGCCGGGGCCCCGCGCGTGCCGGGCCTCCTCCCCGTGCAGCGGCTCCGGCCGTCCGAGGAAGGTGACGGGGATGCTGGCGGGCCCGGCCACGAACCGGCCGCCGGTGACCTGGACCGGGGCGGCCGCCAGCAGCAGGCCGGTCACGGCGACAGCGACGGCCACCAGCACCCCGACCGCGGTGACCAGGAGCCCGACCGGCAGCAGCGAGACGCTCACGCCCACGGCCAGCAGGGGCACCAGCAGCCACATCCCGACGGAGGGCCAGAGCTTCTCGTCGTGCGTCGCGGCGGTCCGCCCGGCGGCCGGCGCCGTCGAGGCGTCGCGCCCACCCGGCCCGGGTGCCGACGAGGGGTCACCCGTCGCGTCCATCCCGCCAGGGTGGCACGGCTAGAGTCGAGCACCGTGAGCGCCCCCACCGATCCTGGGCCGCAGGCCGCAGGCCCCGTCGGGAGCGTCCCGGACGCACCCCCGGTGACGGTCCCTGTGGTCCTGCTGGACCCGGGCCTGCCCGCCCCGTCGTACGCCCACCCCGCAGACGCCGGCGCCGACCTCGTGGCCCGAGAGGACGCCGTGCTGGCACCGGGGGGCGGACGGGCCACCGTGGCCACCGGTGTCTGCCTGGCCCTGCCGGACGGCTTCGTGGGGCTGGTGCATCCTCGGTCCGGGCTCGCCGCCAGGCACGGCGTCACGGTCCTGAACGGCCCGGGCACCGTCGATGCCGGGTACCGCGGGGAGATCAAGGTCACCCTGCTGAACACCGATCCCCAGGAGGCGTTCGCCGTCCGACGCGGCGACCGCATCGCCCAGCTGGTGGTCCAGCGGGTCGAGCAGGCCCGGTTCGAGGTCGTGACGCAGGACGCCCTGCCCGCCTCGGTCCGCGGAGCGGGAGGGCACGGTTCCACCGGAGGGTTCGGCGCCGCCGCCGAGCCCGCGACGGACGGTCGACCAGAGCACGTGGGAGGACGGATCTGATGGCCTGGTTCACCAGGAAGCGCAACGACGACACCGCGCAGACGGCCGACAGCGTCGAGACCGACGAGGCCGAGGACAGCGCCGACCCCGCCGAGTCCGCCGAGTCCGCGGACTCCGCCGACTCCACCGACGAGGTCGACGCCGAGGCGGCGCAGGTCGGGCGGCGCGAGCGGGGACCGTTCGACCTGTCCGAGGTCGAGGACGACGGGCCCAAGCGGATCGACCTGGGCGCGCTGCGACTGCCCGCGCGCGACGGCATGGAGCTGCGGCTCGAGGTCGAGGACAAGAGCCAACGCGTGATCGCGGCGACGGTGGCGCTCGGTGGCTCCACCCTGCAGCTGCAGGCCTTCGCCGCCCCCCGCACCCTCGGGGTCTGGGACGGCATCCGCACCGAGATCGCGGCGCAGGTCACCAAGCAGGGCGGCACCGCCGACGAGGTCCCCGGCGTGTTCGGGCGCGAGCTGATCGCCCGCATCCCGGTGCGAACACCGGACGGCCGCACCGGTCACCAGGCCAGCCGCTTCGTCGGGGTCGACGGCCCGCGCTGGTTCCTGCGCGGCGTCTTCGGGGGACCCGCATCGCACGACCAGGAGGCTGCCGTCGCGCTGGAGGACGTGCTCCGCTCGTGCGTCGTGGTGCGTGGCGCCGAGGCGATGGCGCCGCGCGACCTGCTGCCGCTGACCCTGCCCGCCGGGGCCGCGCCCCCGCCGGCGCAGGCCGCGCCCGAGGCCGCGTCGAAGGCAGCGCCGCCCGACCCGTCGGCAGAGGGTGTGACCCGGTCCGAGGACGACCTCAAGCCGTTCGACCGCGGTCCCGAGATCACCGAGCGTCGCTGACGTGGCGGGCCCACGGGGCGTCAGGGGATCCGGGCCTCGGCCGACCCCGAGCAGACGTACGCTGGTGCTGTGAGCGAGCGGAGCGAGCGAGCCATCTGGCACAGCGCGGTGCGAACGGCGAGGAACGAGCCGTGAGCAGCGACGGCGACGGCGGGCTGCGTTCGGTGCTGCGGCGCCTGACGCGGTCCCAGAACCAGACTGACGCGGCGGAGGAGCAGGAGCGCTCCCGCCGCCTGGGCGGGACGCCGTGCAGCGAGCTCTCCGGCCGCAAGCGGGTCCGGCTGGCAGGTTCCCTGCGCAGCGTGACCCTGCGTCCGCGTGCGGGCGTGCCCGCGCTGGAGGCCGAGCTGTTCGACGGCACCGGGTCGGTCGTGCTGATCTGGCTGGGGCGCCGCGAGATCGCGGGCATCGACGCCGGGCGCGCCGTGCGGGTCGAGGGCCTGGTGTCGTGCTCCGACGGCCGCAAGGTCATGTACAACCCGACCTACGAGCTCACCGCGGGGTCCAGAGCGTGACCTCTGACGGCGACGCGCCCCTGTCACGGCGGGCCGCGCGGGAGGCTCGGCGAGCCGCCGTGTCGCCCTGGACGACGTCCGCGGACGACCGGCAGACCGGTCTGCAACCTCTCTTGGAGGACGAGACCTCTTCCAGTACACCAGATCTCACGAAGAGTCCCACTCGGGACCTCGTGCAGGAGGACCTGGTGCCCGAGCGTGGGCCGGACCCGGTCGTCGACCCTGCCGACGAGCCCGGTACGGACACCGGGGCCGAGCCGCCGGTCGGTCGCCGTGCCCGCCGCACCGGCGGGCTCGCCCAGGCGGGCGCGGAGGACTTCTCGCTGGCCCAGGCGGTCGGCGGTGTGCGCGGTGCCGCCGAGACCCTGGTCCCCGGCCTGCTCTTCGTCGTCACCTACACGCTCTCGCGCGACCTCACGATCGCGCTCTCGGTCTCCGTCGGCGCCGCCCTGCTCGCGATCGTGCTGCGCCTGGTCACCCGGTCCGGCCCGACCCAGGCGCTCTCGGGTGCCGTGGGCGTCGGCATCTGCGCGGTGTTCGCGCTGCTGTCGGGGGAGGCCCGCAACTTCTACCTGCCGGGCTTCCTGCTCAACGTCGGCTACGGGCTGCTCTGCCTGCTGTCGACGATCCCGTTCCGCCGCTTCCGCATCCCCGGCGGGGTCGAGGTCGGCCCGGGGCCGTACCCGGTCATCGGCCTGCTGCTCGGCCCGCTCACCGGCGAGGGCCTGGCCTGGCGCCAGGTGCCGGCGCGGCTGCGGGTCTACCAGCGAGTCACCTGGCTGTGGGCCGGCTTCTTCCTGCTGCGGCTGGTCGTGCAGGTACCGCTCTACCTCGCCGACCTGGTGGGGCCGCTCGGCGCGGCCCGGCTGGCGATGGGCGTCCCGGCGTTCGCGCTGATGGTCTGGGTGAGCTGGTTGCTGCTGCGCAGCGTCCCCCCGGCATCGGCCGATCAGTCGCCCGGCTGACGCACGGGTCGCGGGTCCGGTCCTGACCCCGGGCTGAGCAGGATCTTGAGCTCGTCCTCGAACTCGGGTGCGGCGATGATGAGCAGCTCGTCGTGGGCCTCCAGGACGTCGTCGTCGCTGGGGGCGATGGGGCGCTCCTCGCGGATGATGGCGACCAGCACCGTGTCGGGCGACCAGTCGACGTCACCGACGCGGGTGCCCACCAGCCCGGAGTCGTCCGGGAGGGTGAACTCCAGCATGTTGGCCTGGCCCTGCTGGAAGGTGAAGATCCGCACCAGGTCGCCGATTGAGACGGCCTCCTCCACCAACGCGGTCATCAGCCGCGGGGTCGAGACCGCGACGTCGACGCCCCAGGCCTCGCCGAACATCCACTCGTTCTTGGGGTTGTTGACGCGGGCCACCGTCCGGGGCACCCCGTACTCGGTCTTGGCGAGCAGCGAGAGCACCAGGTTGGCCTTGTCGTCACCGGTGGCGGCCACGACCACGTCGGCGTTCTCCAGGCCGGCCTCGGACAGCGAGTCGACCTCGCAGGCGTCGGCGAGCAGCCAGTCGGCCTCGGGCACGGACGCGTGCTTCATCGCCTCCGGCGCCTTGTCGACGAGCAGCAACTGGTGGCCGTTGGCCAGCAGCTCGCGGGCGATCGAGCGCCCCACGCTGCCG
Organism: Actinomycetales bacterium; assembly: GCA_038213835.1. Classification (GTDB taxonomy): domain Bacteria; phylum Actinomycetota; class Actinomycetes; order Actinomycetales; family CAWJMD01; genus JBBQSN01. The sequence continues at coordinate 20,121 of JBBQSN010000017.1, read as the reverse complement.
GCCCCTGCGATGACGACGCGCATGGTCGGTCGTGCCTTCTCTCTGCGATCTGCTCGGCTCTGCTGCTGGGTGGCGGGGGCAGGTGCTGGGTCAGTCCGCGTCCGGCGGACGGGTGAGACGCCGCTCGATCTCCGGGACGGACTCGACCGGCGCGAGCAGGTGGACGACGTCGCCCTCCTGGTAGACCGTCTCGGCGGTCGGGAGCATGCCCCGGCCGAGCCGGGTCAGGAAGGCCACCCGGGCGCCGGTCTGGTGCTCGACCTCGACCAGGGAGCGCCCCACCCACGACAGGGCGATCGGGACCTCGGCCATCTGCACCGTCCCGCTGGCGTCGGTGAACGCCGGGGCGGACCCGTGCGGGAGCAGCCTGCGCAGCATCTGGTCCGAGGCCCAGCTGACGGTGGCGACGGTGGGGATGCCGAGCCGCTGGTAGACCTCGGCCCGGCGCGGGTCGTAGATGCGGGCCACGACGTTGGAGACGCCGAACGTCTCGCGGGCCACCCGCGCGGCCAGGATGTTGGAGTTGTCCCCGCTGGAGACGGCGGCGAACGCGTAGGCGTGCTCGGTGTCGGCCTCGGTGAGGGTGTCACGGTCGAACCCGACCCCGGTGATCGTGGTGCCCTCGAAGCCCGCACCGAGGCGGCGGAAGGAGTCCGGGTTCTGGTCGATGACCGCCACGGAGTGGCCGCGCTGCTGCAACGAACGCGCCAGGGTGGCCCCCACCCGGCCGCAGCCCATGATCACGAAGTGCACGCCGGGAACGCTACACGTCCCCCCACCGGGAGGTTGGCGCGGAACACCGTCCGGCAGTGCCTAGCATGGTGGCTCGTGAGGGAGCCCCGAACACGCACCGACCGGTCCGCGCTGTGAGCGAGCCAAGCATCAGGCACTGGGCCCGGATCACGACGAGGAACGAGTCGTGAGCCTGGCCGACGGCGTCAAGCGCGTCCTGGTCGGACGTCCGTTCCGCAGCGACAAGCTGGGCGAGACGCTGCTGCCCAAGAAGCTCGCGCTACCGGTCTTCGCCTCCGACGCGCTGTCGTCGGTGGCCTACGCGCCCAACGAGATCTTCCTGACCCTCGCCGTGGCCGGTGTCTCCGCGTACGCGTTCTCCTGGCAGGTCGGTCTGGTCGTCGCCCTCGTGATGGCGGTGGTCGTGCTGTCGTACCGGCAGAACGTGCACGCCTACCCGTCCGGGGGCGGTGACTACGAGGTCGCGACGGTGAACCTCGGGCCGCGCGCGGGCCTGACCGTCGCGAGCGCGCTGTTGGTCGACTACGTCCTCACCGTGGCCGTGTCGATCTCGTCCGCCGCGCAGTACGCGGCCTCGATCGTGCCGGCCATCCGCGGCCACGAGGCCGCGGTCGCCGTCGCCGCCGTCGTGCTGCTCACCGCCATGAACCTGCGGGGCGTGCGGGAGTCGGGCTTCTGGTTCGCCATCCCCACCTACGTCTTCATGGTCGCGATCCTCGGCATGGCGGCGACGGGGATGTTCCGGGCCGTCACCGGTTCGCTGCCGACCGCTGACAGCGCCCGGTTCACCACCGAGGTGCAGCCGGCCTTCGACGGCGGCCTGATGACCCTGGCCGGCGCCTTCCTGCTGCTCCGGGCGTTCTCGTCCGGCTGCGCGGCGCTCACCGGCGTGGAGGCGATCAGCAACGGGGTGCCGGCGTTCAAGAAGCCGAAGAGCGCCAACGCCGCCGCCACGCTGGCGATGCTCGGCGGGCTCGCGATCACCATGATCATGTCGATCCTGCTGCTGGCCCGTCAGATGGACGTCGTGTACGTGGACGAGGTCCACCCCGAGCGAGAGCTGCTGCTCGGCGGTCAGCTCGGCGAGGCCGTCGGCAACGGCACGGTCCGGTTCCCGGACGGCACCGAGTACCACCAGTCACCGATCATCGGCCAGCTCGCCGGCGGCATCTTCGACTTCGCCTCGCCGCTGGTCTGGCTGGTCACCGTGGCGACCGGCATCATCCTGGTGCTGGCCGCGAACACCGCCTTCAACGGCTTCCCCGTGCTCGGCTCGATCCTGGCCCGTGACGGCTTCCTGCCGCGTCAGCTGCACACGCGGGGCGACCGGCTCGCGTTCAGCAACGGCATCATCGGCCTGGCCGCGGCGGCCGTCGTCCTGATCCTCGCCTTCGACGCCGAGGTCTCTCGGCTGATCCAGCTGTACATCGTGGGCGTCTTCGTCTCGTTCACGATGAGCCAGACCGGCATGATCCGGCACTGGACCCGGCACCTGCGGCTCGAGACCGATCCCAAGGAGCGGGTCCGGATGCAGCGCTCGCGGGTGATCAACAGCGTCGGTCTGGCCATGACGGCGACCGTGCTGGTGGTCGTGCTGGTCACCAAGTTCCTGCTCGGGGCGTGGATCGCGATCCTGGCGATGATCTTCCTGTTCCTGCTCATGCGCGCCATCCGCACCCACTACGACCACGTCTCGGCCGAGCTCGACCTGTCGCAGATCGACCCCGCCAAGGCGCGGGCGCTGCCCTCGCGGGTGCACGCGATCGTGCTGGTCTCCAAGGTGCACCTGCCGACGATGCGGGCGCTGGCCTACGCACGGGCCGCTCGTGCCTCGACCCTCGAGGCGATCACCGTCGACGTCGACCCCGAGGCCACCGAGGCCCTGAAGAGGCGGTGGGAGGAGCTCGACCTCCCCGTCCCGCTCAAGGCGCTGCACTCGCCGTACCGCGAGATCACGCGCCCGATCCTGCGGTACGTCAAGCGGATCCGCCGGGTCAGCCCGCGCGACCTCGTCGTGGTCTACGTCCCCGAGTACGTGGTCGGCCACTGGTGGGAGCAGGTGCTGCACAACCAGAGCGCGCTGCGGCTGAAGTCGGCGCTGCACTTCACGCCCGGGGTGGTCGTGGCGAGCGTGCCGTGGCAGCTGCAGTCCTCGATCGGCGCCGAGCAGCGGATGGGCGACCTGCTCGCCGACGACGCCCCCGGCGACGTCCGCAAAGGTTTGGCCGAGGACCCTGCCCCTCCCACCTCACCGCCGCAGTGAGCCGCTCCGGCCAGGAGCCGCAGCAGGCCCCGCTCGAGGTCGGCGACGAGGTCGTCGTGGAGGTCGGGCCGATCGCGCACGGCGGCCACTGCGTGGCGCGGCACGAGGGTCGGGTGTTGTTCGTCCGGCACGCGCTGCCGGGGGAGAGGGTGCTGGCGAAGGTCACCGGCGGCTCGGCGAAGAACCGCTTCTGGCGCGCCGACGCCGTCGAGGTGCTCGAGGCCTCGCCCGACCGGGTCGAGCCGCCGTGCCCCTGGAGCGGGCCCGGGGCCTGCGGCGGCTGCGACCTGCAGCACGTGGCGGTTCCCGCCCAGCGCGCGCTGAAGACCACCGTGGTGCGTGAGCAGCTCTCCCGTCTCGGCGGCGTCGAGGTCGAGGTCGAGGTCGAGGCGGTCCCCGTCCCCGGACGGGACGACGACGGCCTCGGCTGGCGCACCCGGGTGCAGTACGCGGTGGACGCCTCGGCCCGGGCCGGCCTGCGCGCCCACCGCTCGCACCGGGTGGTCGGCATCGACCGCTGCCTCATCGCCACCGCCGGCGTGCAGGGCCTGGACGTGCCCGCGCGCCGCTGGCCCGGCGTCGAGGGCGTCCAGGCGGTGGCGTCCCCGTCGGGTGAGCGGGCCGTGGTGCTGGTCGCGGCCGGACGTCGCGAGCCACGCCCGGCCGAGTTGCCGGACGGTACGTCCGTCGTGGTGGCCAGAGAGGGCGAGCGTCCGGCGCGGGTCCGGGGACGGACCTGGCTGAGCGAGCCCGTCGACCTGCCCGCGGGGCCAAAGTCGTTCCGCGTCAACGCGTCCGGCTTCTGGCAGGTGCATCCCGGCGCGGCCTCGACGCTCGCCGCCGCGGTCTGGGAGCTGGCCGGGGTGCGGGTCGGTGAGCGGGCGCTGGACCTGTACTCCGGCGTCGGGCTGTTCACCGCGGTGCTGGCCGAGGCGGTGGGCCCGCAGGGATCGGTCGTGTCGGTCGAGTCCGACCAGCAGGCGGTGCGCGACGCCCGCCGGAACCTGCACGCCCACCCCCACGTGCGGATCGAGCCGGGCCGCACCGAGGACGTCCTCGCCGCGCTGCACCGCTCCGGCGAGGTCGACGCCGCCGACGTCGTGGTGCTCGACCCTCCCCGGATCGGGGCCGGGAAGGCCGTGGTCGAGCAGTTGGTGGCGCTGCGGCCGCGGGTGATCGTCTACGTGGCCTGCGACCCCTCGGCCCTCGGTCGCGACACCGGGCTCCTGGCCGGCCTCGGCTACCGGCTGGACGCCCTGCGCGCCAACGACCTGTTCCCGATGACCCACCACGTCGAGTGCGTGGCGCGGTTCGTCCCCGAACGGTAGGTCTCCTCGCCTCCTCGCGGACCACGATGACGAGGTGACCGACACGGCGGAGTGCGCCTGCTGCGCGGGGAAGGTCCGGCAGTGACAGGCTGGGAGGGACGCGATAGTATCTTGACGTCAAGATACTTTGGACGACGACGAGGAGCCAGCGTGAGCCAGGACAGCTTCGGCGCCAAGGGGACCCTGCAGGTGGGGACCGACTCGTACGGGATCTTCCGGCTGTCCGAGGTGGACGGCGCCGAGAAGCTGCCGTTCAGCCTCAAGGTGCTGCTGGAGAACCTCCTGCGCACCGAGGACGGTGCGAACATCACCGCCGACCACGTGCGTGCGCTCGCCGGGTGGGACCCCGAGGGCGAGCCCGACACCGAGATCCAGTTCACGCCGGCCCGCGTGATCATGCAGGACTTCACCGGCGTCCCGTGCGTGGTCGACCTCGCCACGATGCGCGAGGCCGTCTCCGAGCTCGGCGGTGACCCGACGAAGATCAACCCGCTCTCGCCGGCCGAGCTGGTCATCGACCACTCCGTCATCATCGACGTCTTCGGCCGTGAGGACGCCTTCCGCCGCAACGTCGAGATCGAGTACGAGCGCAACGAGGAGCGGTACCAGTTCCTGCGCTGGGGCCAGGGCGCGTTCGACGACTTCAAGGTCGTCCCGCCAGGTACCGGCATCGTGCACCAGGTCAACATCGAGCACCTGGCCCAGGTGGTCTTCCAGCGGAACGGGGTCGCGTACCCCGACACCTGCGTCGGCACCGACTCGCACACCACCATGGTCAACGGCCTCGGCGTGCTCGGCTGGGGCGTCGGCGGCATCGAGGCCGAGGCCGCCATGCTCGGTCAGCCGGTGTCGATGCTGATCCCGCGCGTGGTCGGCTTCCGCCTCACCGGGGAGATCCCCACCGGCGCGACCGCCACCGACGTCGTCCTGACGATCACCGAGATGCTCCGGGGGCACGGGGTGGTGGGCAAGTTCGTCGAGTTCTACGGCGAGGGCGTCGCGGCGGTGCCGCTGGCGAACCGCGCCACGATCGGCAACATGAGCCCTGAGTTCGGTTCCACCGCAGCGATCTTCCCGATCGACGACGTCACGATCGACTACCTGCGGCTCACCGGCCGCAGCGACCAGCAGGTTGCCCTGGTCGAGGCGTACGCCAAGGAGCAGGGGCTGTGGCACGACGCCTCGAAGGAGGTGACGTACTCCGAGTACCTCGAGCTCGACCTGTCGACCGTGGTGCCCTCGATCGCCGGGCCGAAGCGTCCCCAGGACCGGGTCTCGCTGAGCGAGGCGAAGCAGGGCTTCCGCGAGGTGCTGCCCGACTACGCCAAGGGCGGGCACGTGGCGCCGTCCAACGGAGGCAGCTTCCCGGCGAGCGACCCGGCTGCTCCCGACAGCGACAACGAGGGCGGCGGTTCCGCGCCAGAGCACTCGAACGGCGTCGGCCGCCCGTCGGACCCCGTCACGGTCTCGCTCGACGGCCAGGAGGTCGAGATCGACCACGGCTCGGTCGTGATCGCCTCCATCACCAGCTGCACCAACACCTCCAACCCGTCGGTCATGATCGGCGCCGGTCTGCTCGCCAAGAAGGCGGTGGACAGGGGCCTGCAGCGCAAGCCGTGGGTCAAGACCTCCCTCGCCCCCGGCAGCAAGGTCGTCACCAACTACTACGACAAGTCCGGCCTGACGCCGTACCTGGAGAAGCTCGGTTACCACCTCGTCGGCTACGGCTGCACCACGTGCATCGGCAACTCCGGCCCGATCATCGAGGAGGTCTCGGCGGCGGTGCAGCAGAACGACCTCGCAGTGGTCTCGGTGCTGTCCGGCAACCGCAACTTCGAGGGCCGGATCAACCCGGACGTGAAGATGAACTACCTCGCGTCGCCGCCGCTGGTCATCGCGTACGCGCTGGCGGGCACGATGGACTTCGACTTCGAGGTCGAGCCGCTCGGCCAGGACACCGACGGCGACGACGTGTTCCTGCGCGACATCTGGCCCACGCCCGCCGAGGTCGAGAAGACCATCGCCGGCGCGATCAGCCAGGACATGTTCACCGACGACTACGCCGACGTCTTCGCCGGCGACGAGCGGTGGCGGTCGCTGCCCACCCCCGAGGGCGACACCTTCGCGTGGGACGCCGACTCGACCTACGTTCGCAAGCCCCCGTACTTCGACGGCATGGCCAAGGAGCCGTCGCCGGTCGAGGACATCGGCGGCGCGAAGGTGCTTCTGCGGCTGGGTGACTCGGTCACCACCGACCACATCAGCCCTGCCGGTGCGATCAAGGCCGACAGCCCGGCCGGCCGGTACCTGGCCGACCACGGCGTGGAGCGCAAGGACTTCAACTCCTACGGCTCGCGCCGCGGCAACCACGAGGTGATGATTCGCGGCACGTTCGCGAACATCCGGCTGCGCAACCACCTGCTCGACGGCGTGGAGGGCGGTTTCACCCGCGACTTCACCCAGGGCGGCGAGCAGTCCAGCGTGTACGACGCCGCGCAGAACTACGCCGGGGCCGGCACGCCGCTGGTGATCCTGTCCGGCAAGGAGTACGGCTCGGGCTCGAGCCGCGACTGGGCGGCCAAGGGCACCGCGCTGCTGGGCGTCAAGGCGGTCATCGCCGAGTCGTACGAGCGGATCCACCGCTCGAACCTGATCGGGATGGGCGTCCTGCCGCTGCAGTACCCGCAGGGCGAGACTGCCTCCTCGCTCGGGCTCGACGGCACCGAGACCTTCGACGTCAGCGGCGTCACCGCGATGAACGAGGGCGCCACGCCGCGCACCGTGAAGGTCACCGCCACCCGTGAGGGCGGCACGCCGGTGGAGTTCGACGCCGTGGTCCGGATCGACACCCCCGGAGAGGCGGACTACTACCGCAACGGCGGCATCCTGCAGTACGTGCTGCGTTCCCTGGTCGGCTGACAGCCAGGAGCGCAGCCGCAGACGCGACGAGGCCCCGTCCGGGTGAGGGAACCCGGACGGGGCCTCGTGCTGTCCGCCGAACGGAGTCAGCCCTTCTCGGCCCCCTCGGCGGTGCTCATGATCTGCCGCTGGAACACGAAGAACAGCACGGCGACCGGGATCGTCATCAGCAGCGCAGCACCCATCTTCAGCGGGAACTGCTGGGCCTGGCCGAGGCCGCCGGACGCGAGCGTGGCGACACCCTTGGTGAGGGTGTAGAGCTCTGGGCTCTGCGCTGACACCACGAAGTGCGACAGCTCGTTCCACGAACCCTGGAACGACAGGATCACCAGCGTGATCAACGCCGGACGCGCCATCGGCAGCACCACCGACCAGAAGGTGCGGAACACCCCGGCGCCGTCGATGCGGGCCGCCTCCTCGACGCTGACCGGGATCGACTCGAAGAAGTTCTTCATGATGAAGACCCCCGCCGCGTCGGCCAGCAGCGGGATGATCATGCCCGCGTAGCTGTCGTAGATGCCGAGCTGGTTCACCACCAGGAACTTCGGGATGAGCAGCACCACGCCGGGCACCGCCATCACCGTGATGACCCCGGCGAACACCAGTCCGCGCCCGCGGAAGTGGAGGCGTGCCAGCGCGTACCCGGCCATTGAGCAGAACAGCACCCGTCCCACGGTGACGCACAGGGTGACGATGATCGAGTTCATCGCCCAGGTCGGGAACGGCAGGTCGCTGGCGAACAGGGTCTGGTACGTCGCCGAGGTCCACGTCTGCGGGATCAACGAGAGCGGGTTGATCGAGGCGTCGCCGTCGGTCTTGAACGACGTCGCCACCTGGATGAGGAACGGGAAGATGTAGACCAGCGCGATCGCCACCAGCAGCGCGTACGTGGCGGCGACCCCGAAGGCTGAACGATTCGACCGACGCGCAGCCGTCGACGACGTCGTCGACGAGCTCGTCACCTCCTCGAGCCGCGGGGGCAGGGTGGGCGCGGTCATCGGCCGGCTCCCGTCGTGAGGTACCGCTTGCGCCTCGGCACCGTGGTGCGCTCGCGCAGCACCCAGCGCTGGAACGCGGCGAGCACGAGGATGATGAAGAACAGGATGAAGGCGATCGCGGCGCCCTGGCCCCAGTTCTGGCTCGCGAACGAAGTCGTGTACGACAGGTACGCCGGTGTGATGGTGGTCTTGGCCGGGCCGCCCTGGGTGCCCACGTAGATCTGGTCGAACACCTGCCAGGTGCCGATCAGCCCCAGCGTCAGGACGGTGAACAGCGTCGGCCGCAGCATCGGCACCGTGACCAGCCGGAACCGCTGAAAGCCGCTGGCGCCGTCCATCATCGCGGCCTCCTCGACCTCGCCCGAGATGTTCTGCAGCGCGGCGAGGAAGAGCAGCATGAAGGTGCCGGACGTGGTGAAGATCGCCAGGATCACCAGCGCGCTCATCGCCACGCTCGGGCCGGCCAGCCACTCCCACCAGGTGATCGACAGGAAGCCGTTCCCGGTCAGGGCCGCTGGGCCCTGGTCGATCCCGACCACCCCCAGCAGCAGGTGCAGCACCCCGCGCGGGTCGGAGAACCAGTTCGGCCCGTTGATGCCGACCCAGCCGAGCACCTTGTTGACCGCTCCGCTGCCGGCGAACAGGAACAGGAAGACCAGGACGATGGCGACCGAGCTGGTGACGGACGGGAAGTAGAACGCGGTGCGGAAGAAGCCGCGTCCGCGCAGCACCTTGCGGTTGACGAGCACCGCCAGGCTGAGCGCGACGATCGTCTGGGTCGGGACGACGAGCACGACGTACCAGAAGTTGTTCCGCAGGGCGGTGCCGAAGTCCCGTGCCTGCAGACCGCCCTCGCTGGTGAGGACGGTCTGGTAGTTGTCGGCGCCGACGAACGCGACCGTCCCAGCGAAGGGGGAGCCCCGCCCGTTCCAGTCGCTGACGCTCACCCAGGCCGCCATCAGCACCGGGACGAGCAGGAACAGCCCGAGGAGCACCAGGGAGGGGGCCACGAACAGCCACCCGGCCGAGGTCTGCCCGGCCCGGGACGCCGAGGCGCCCCGGGGACGGGCCGAGCGTTCCTTCGTCGTAGCGGGCGAGGTCACGAGGAGCCCAGGACGGCCTCGAGGTTGGTCTGGGCCGACTGCAGGATGGCGGACGGGTCGCCGCTGCCGAGGGTCTCGAGCTGGGCGTTGAGGTCGGCGATGACGTCGGAGACGCCCTCGTTGTTGGGCACCGCGACCGCGTAGTCGGCCGCGTCGAGGAAGGCGGCGTCCTCTGGGAACTCGGTGCGGTACTGGTCGGCCGCGGACTGAACGGACGGCATCACGCCGAACGCGGTGGCGAACGCCATCTGCTGGTCGGCCGCGGTCAGGTACTGCACCAGGTCCTTGGCCGCCTCCTTGTTGTCGCTGTCGGCGGCGATGCCCCAGCAGTTGGTGAAGGTCAGCGTCCCCTGACCGCCCGGGCCCTCGGGCAGCGGCGCGAAGATCGCGTTGACGTCCGGGTAGTCGTTCGTCAAGGCGCCCTTGATCCAGTTGCCCTCGATCGTCATCGCGGCCTTGCCCGTGCCGAACGCCTCGCCCCCCCAGCCGGAGTCGGTGTCGGCGGCGAACTTGTACGAGCCGTCGGCGACCATCTGCTTCACGTAGTCGAGCGCCTCCACGTTCTGGGCGCTGTCGGCGACCGGGCCGCCCTCGTCGTCGACCAGGCCGCCGCCGGCCTGGGCCATGAAGGCGCCCAGGCGCTGGTACTCGGTGCTGGTGGACAGGCCCACCTGGGTCTCGGTCGTGAGGGTCTGCGCGACAGTGCTGAGCTCCTCCCACGTGGTCGGGAGGTCGGCGTCGGTGAGACCGGCCGCCGCCCAGGAGTCGGCGTTGATGATCAGCGACAGGGTCGAGAAGTCCTTCGGTGCGCAGTAGTAGGTGTCGTCGACCGTGAACGCGTCCTTGAGGTTCGGGTAGAAGTCGTCGGCGTTCTCCATGTCGGCCGCGTAGGGCTCGATTGCGCCGGTGGAGGCGTAGCTCGCGACGAGGTCGGAGCTGACGTAGAAGACGTCCGGCGGGGAGCCGGCGGCGAAGCCCTGGCTGAGCTGTTGGTTCAGGTCTTGCGCCGCCACGACCTCGGCGGTGTTGCCCGACTCCTCCGCCCATGCCTCGGCAGCGGCGGTGACCGCGTCGGTCTCGGCCGGACCGCTGGACCCGATGAGCACCTCGAGCGCGGCGGGGCCTGCAGCCGCGCCGTCGCTGGTCTCCTCGGTGTCCTCGAAGCCGCCGCCACCGCAGGCGGACAGCGCCAGGGTGGCGGCTGCGACGAGGCCGAGCGTCGTTCTCGTGCGGTGCGTGCGGTTCATGCTCGTTCTCCTCGGGTGCTGCCGGCGGGGGCCGGCGGGTGGGTGGACTGGCGGACTGTCAGGCTCGGGACGAGCAGGACGTGGTGGGGGGCGTCGGCCCGGCCGCCGACGACGTCGAGCACCTGCTCGAGGCACGCGGCGGCGGCGGGCACGAGGGGCTGGGCGACGCTGGTGAGTCCGACGGCGCGGGCCACAGGCGTGTCGTCGAAACCGGTCACGGACAGGACGTTCGAGGCGCCCACGGCCCCGAGCGCCAGCGAGTCGCTCGCGCACACCAGGGCCGTCGGCGGCTCGCGGAGTGCCAGCATCGCGTCGGCGGCGGCACGCCCCTCGGCCACGCCGTCGTGCACGGCGGCCTGGAGCTCGCGGGCCACCGGCAGGCCAGCCGCGCGGGCGGCCTCGCGCCAGCCGTCACGACGGTCGTCACCGACCCCGGAGCCGCGCGGCCAGCCGACGAATCCGATCCGGCGGTGCCCCAGCTCCACGAGGTGCTCGACCGCTGCCCGCGTGCCGGCGGCGCCGTCGACGTCGACCCAGGAGTGGTGCTGGTCGGCGGCACCCCACGGGCGGCCGAAGGTCGAGAACGGCACGCCGCGCTCGGCCAGCCAGGCCGTGCGCGGGTCGCCGTGGTGGGTGCTGGTGAGCACGAAGCCGTCGGCCTCGCCGGTGTCCAGGAGCTGGGAGTACGAGTCGATCTCATGGCCGTCGTCGTCGGCGGTGAACAGCACGACGCGGTACTGCTGCTCCTGGGCGGCGTCGACCACCGCATGCAGGAACCGGTCGAGGACGGCGCCGTTGATGCCGCCGCGGTCTGGCTCCAGGCGCAGGCCCAGCAGCATCGAGCGGCGGGTGCGCATCTGCCGGGCGGCGCGCGAAGGGCGGTAGCCGAGCTCGTCGATGACGGCGCGCACCCGCTCGGCGGTGTCAGGGCGCACCAGGTGCGGTGAGTTCAGCACGTTGGAGACGGTCTGCCGGCTCACGCGGGCGCGTTCGGCCACGCTGTCGAGGGTGTGCCTCGTCGCCATGCGCACCTCCGTCGCTGCGCCTGCCGTCCGCACGCCGGTCGGTGTCGACAGGAGCGGGACGGGGGTGGTCTGTCGGTCGGTGATCTGATTGGATCGATCAAATCGCGTGACCGGAGCCTTCCCTGGAACCCGGCACCTGTCAAGATGTGGCCGCCCCGCCCCCCCAGCCGGAGGAATCTCCCGATGAGCCCGGACGTCCCCGCGACACCGGCGACCAGGCCCCTCCAGCCGGCGCTGCATGACCTCGTCCTGACCCTGTCGGCCCCGACCGTGGTGGCATCCGGCACGGACGGCCAGCTCCGTGGCACCGGTGCCCACGGGGTGCTGCACGCCGACCTGCGGGCCCTGTCCACGGCCGTCCTCACGGTCGGCGGGGTCGAGCCGGAACCCGTGGCGCACAGCCGGATCGGTTCGAGCACAGCGCGTTTCACCGGCCTGCTCCGCGAGCTCGGAGATGTCGTCCCCGACCCGTCCGTCCGGGTCGACCGCCTCCGCTCGGTCTCGCCGGGACGGGTCGAGGAGTCGATCGTGATCGCGTCAACGGCCACCGGGCCGGTCCCGGTGCAGGTCGTGCTGCTGCTCGGCTCCGACCACGTGTCGACGGACCTCATCAAGCAGGGCCGCACCGAAGAGCCCCTCACCCCGGTCGTCGGCACCGCGGACGTGCGCTGGGAGGCCGACGGCGTCACGGCGACCCTGACCGCGCCCGGTGCGGTGCCGACCTCGGTGCCGGGCGGTGCCGAGGTGTGCTGGGAGGGCACGGTCGACCCCCGAGGACGGCTCGAGCTCGGCTGGACCCTGGACGTGAGCGACTCCGGCAGCGTCGTCGGGCCGGCTCCGGCCAGCACGCTCGGCCGACCGGTCGTGCGGGCCGACGACCGCCGGCTGGCCCGCTGGTTCGAGGCCTCGCTGGCCGACCTCGACGCGCTGCGGATGGTGCGCACCGAGCGGCCCGATGACGTCTTCGCCGGGGCCGGCGCGCCCTGGTACCTCACGTTGTTCGGCCGCGACAGCATCTGGGCGGCACGGATGTCGCTGCCCCTCGGGACCGCTCTCGCGGCCGGCACCCTGCGCACGCTGGCCGACCTGCAGGGCACCGAGCACGACGGCCCTACCCAGCAGCAGCCGGGCAAGATCATGCACGAGCTGCGTCGGACGGCCACGGTCCTGGACGACACCGGCACGCACCTGCCGCCGGTCTACTACGGCACCGTCGACGCCACCCCGCTGTTCGTCTGCCTGCTGCACGACGCGTGGCGCTGGGGCCTGCCCGACGACGAGGTGCGGGCGCTCGTGCCGGCCGCGCGCGCCGCGCTGGAGTGGGTGGTGCGGTGGGGCGACGCCGACGGCGACGGGCTGCTCGAGTACGTCGACACCGAGGGCACGGGGCTGGCCAACCAGGGCTGGACGGACAGCGGCGACTCGGTCCGGTTCGCCGACGGCCGCCAGGCCGAGGCGCCGATCGCCCTGGCCGAGGTGCAGGGGTACGCGCACGAGGCGCTCGTGCACGGCGCCGACCTGCTGGAGGCGTTCGGCGACCTCGACGTGGCGGGGTACCGCGAGGTCGCGGCCCGACTGAGGAGCCGCTTCGCGGAGGCGTTCTGGGTCGATGGCCCCACCGGCCGCTACCCAGCGATGGCCCTGGACGGCGACAAGGCCCGGGTCGATGCCGTCGCCAGCAACATGGGCCACCTGCCGGGCACCGGCCTGCTCGCTCCCGACGAGGAGGCTGTGGTGGCAGGCGTGGTCACCGGCCCCGACAACGACTCCGGCTTCGGGCTGCGGACGATGAGCGACCGGGCCGGCGGGTACGCCCCGCTCAGCTACCACTGCGGCTCGGTCTGGCCGCACGACACAGCGGTCACGCTGCTCGCGCTGTCGCGGGCCGGCCTCGGCGACCGTGGTGCCGCGCTGCTCGCCGGCCTGGTCGAGGCGGCCGAGGCGTTCGGCTACCGGCTGCCCGAGCTGTGGTCCGGCGACGCGCTGGCCGAGGTCGGCCGGCCCGTGCCCTACCCGGCGGCGTGTCACCCGCAGGCCTGGTCGGTGACCTCGGCCGTGGCCGTCGTCCAGGTGCTGCTCGGCCTGCGGGTCGACGTCCCGGCGGGCGTGGCCACGTTGCGTCCGCTGCGCCCGAGCCCGGTCGGACGGCTGCGGGTCGAGGGGCTCGTCGTGGCAGGGCAGGCGTGCACGGTCGAGATCGACGCCGACGGCGAGGTCGTCGTCGCCGAGGGCGCAGGGCTGCGCTGGGACATCGACCACACCGGCACCGTCCGAGGTGATGGCGTGGGGGCGCTCGCGCCGACGGGTCTGTTCGACCCGTGACGGCAAGGGCGCCGGGTTCACCGTCATCGCTACGACTCGCGCACCGTGAGCGGGTGGTCTCCGTCCTGCGCCTGCACGGCCAGCTCACGCAGGCGGACGTCGCCCGCACGACCGGCCTGTCGGCGGCCACGGTCTCGACCATCGTCCGCGAGCTCACCGGCTCGGGACGGCTCGTGGTGCTCTCCGACGGCGCCGGCCGCCGCGGTCGCGTGGTCGGCCTCGCCCGTGAGAACGGCCTCGTCGTCGGCATCGGCGTGGGCCACACCCACGTGCGCGTCGCCGTCTCCGACCTGGCCCACCAGGTGCTGGGCGAGCGCGTCGTCGAGCTCGACTCGGACGCCTCGGTCGACGCCGTCGTCCGGGCCTCCCGCCGGCTCGGGCAGGAGCTGCTCGCCGAGCACGGCCAGGCCCACGGCCAGCGCGTCCTCGGCGTGGGCGTGGCCGTCCCCGGCCCCCTCGACCAGCAGACCCACCGGGTCGAGGGCCAGACGATCCTGCCGGGCTGGGCCGGCGCCGACCTGCAGGCCCGGTTCCAGCAGGCCTGGTCGGTGCCCGTGCTGATCGAGAACGACGCCAACGTCGGCGCGCTCGGCGAGGTGGCGTGGGGCGCCGCCCGCGGCCGCCGGCACGCCATCTACCTCAAGGTCGCCTCCGGCGTCGGGGCGGGCCTGGTGCTCGACGGCCGGCTGTATCGCGGGGCGCACGGCACCGCGGGCGAGATCGGCCACGTCACGGTCGACGAGACGGGGACGATCTGCCGGTGCGGCAACCGCGGCTGCCTCGAGACCGTCGCCGGCAGCGGCCACCTGCTCAGCCTGCTCGCCCCCAGCCAGGGTGTGATGGACGCCGAGCAGATGGTCGAGCGGGCGATCGCGGGGGACGCCGGCTGTCGGCGCGTGGTGGCCGACGCCGGCCACGCCATCGGCCTCGCGGTCGGCCAGCTGTGCAGCGTGTTGAACCCCGAGGTCGTGGTCGTGGGCGGCCAGCTGGCCGAGGCCGGCGAGCTGCTGCTGGGCCCGGTGCGCTCTGCCGTCGAGCGGGTGGGCAAGCCCGGCACCCTCGGCAGGGTCGACATCCTCCCCAGCCGGCTGGGCCGCCGCGCCGAGACCCTCGGCGCCCTGGCGCTGGTGCTCGCCTCGAGCCTGCCGACCACGGCCCCGCTGGCGTCCGAGGACCTCCTCGACCGGGTCCCTGTCTGATCCGTCGACCGACGACAGGCATCCTGGGGGAGTGGACGCGTACACGCCGCCGGGCTGGCCGCGGCAGGTGCCGCCGCCGGGTGCCCCCGGCTGGGAGCGCCGCGCCGTCGCCTGGCTGCTCGACCTGAGCCCGCACGAGTACCGCGACCACCCCGTGCTCGGACGCCACCCGCTGCTGCTGGTGCGGCTGACCGCCCGGCTGGTGTCGGCGCAGCAGTCCGGCACCCAGAGCGCGCGGGCGGCGCTGCGGGCCGATCTGTCCGGGTACCTGCCGACGGCGGTCGTCGCGCAGGGCCTGGCGGTGCTGGACGCCGAGCAGCAGCGGCTCGCCGACGTCTCCGGGTCGGTCCAGCTGGTGGAACGGGCGCTGCGCGGGCAGGTCTTCGTCCCACGGCTGTGAGGGTCGACACCGGATCTGCACACCCGCATGCCCGGTCCGGCGGGCTCCGTGCGGGGGGTCCCGCCTAGACTCGTGACCCCGGGTGCCGGACGGCACCCCTTCCGATGACCCCAGCGATCACGAGTCGAGAGGACGTGCCGCCGTGAAGGAGCGGAGCGAGCGAACCACCGGGCGCAGCGTCCTGCTCGTGGCGAGGAACGAGCCGTGAGCCTGCTCGAGGGCATCACCGGTCCGTCGGCGCTCAAGGAGCTGGCTCCTGAGCAGCTGCCGGCCCTCGCGCAGGAGATCCGCGCCTTCCTCATCGACGCCGTGAGCCGCACCGGCGGGCACCTCGGGCCGAACCTCGGCGTGGTCGAGCTGACGATGGCGATCCACCGCGTGTTCGACTCCCCCAGCGACAGCGTGGTCTTCGACACCGGGCACCAGTCCTACGTGCACAAGCTGCTGACCGGCCGCCGCGACTTCTCCGGCCTGCGCACGCGTGGCGGCATGTCCGGCTACCCCAGCCGGGGCGAGTCCGAGCACGACGTCGTCGAGAGCTCGCACGCCTCGTCGTCGCTGTCGTGGGCCGACGGCATCGCCAAGGGCCGCGCGCTGCGCGGCCAGGGGGGCTGTTCCACCGTGGCGGTCATCGGCGACGGCGCGCTCACCGGCGGCATGGCCTGGGAGGCGCTGAACAACATCGCCACCGGGCACGACCGACGGCTCGTGATCGTCGTCAACGACAACGAGCGGTCCTACGCCCCCACCATCGGCGGGCTCGCGCACCACCTCGCGACCCTGCGCACCACTCGAGGCTACGAGCGGTTCCTGGACTGGGGCAAGAACACGCTGCAGCGCAGCGGCCCGCCCGGTCGCCTCGCGTTCGAGGCGCTGCACGGCGTCAAGAAGGGGATCAAGGACGTCGTCGCGCCGCAGGGCATGTTCGAGGACCTCGGCCTGAAGTACGTCGGCCCGGTCGACGGCCACGACGTGCACGCGATGGAACGCGCTCTGCGACAGGCGAAGTCGTACGGCGGGCCGGTGATCGTCCACGCCATCACGCTCAAGGGCAAGGGCTACCCGCCTGCCATCGCCGACCTCGCCGACCAGTTCCATGCCGTCGGCGTGATCGACCCCGAGACCGGTGTCCCCGTCTCCGGGTCCGGTCGATCGTGGACCGCGGAGTTCTCCGAGGAGCTGGTCGCGATCGGTCGCCGGCGCGACGACGTCGTGGCGATCACGGCCGCGATGATGATCCCGACCGGCCTGCACCGGTTCGCCGCCGAGTTCCCCGAGCGCGTCTTCGACGTCGGCATCGCCGAGCAGCACGCCGTGACCAGCGCCGCGGGCCTGGCCTACACCGGCCTGCACCCGGTCGTGGCCGTGTACGCCACGTTCCTCAACCGGGCCTTCGACCAGGTCGTCATGGACGTCGCCCTGCACAAGGCCGGCGTGACCTTCGTGCTGGACCGCGCGGGGATCACCGGACCCGACGGCGCCAGCCACCACGGCATGTGGGACCTGTCGATCCTCCAGGTGGTCCCGGGCATCCGGGTGGCCGCGCCGCGCGACGCCACCCGGCTGGCCGAGGAGCTCGGCGAGGCGGTCGAGGTCGATGACGCCCCCACCGTGCTGCGGATCGCGCGCGACTCGGTGCCGGACGACATCCCGGCGATCGAGCGGGTCGGCGGCGTCGACGTCCTGGCCCGCGGCGAGAGCAACGACGTCCTCGTCGTCAGTGTGGGGTCGCTCGCCACGATGGCGCTCGAGGTCGGTGAACGGCTTGCGGCGCAAGGTATCTCCACCACGGTGGTCGACCCGCGCTGGGTGCTGCCCGTCGATCCGGCCCTGCTCGACCTCGTCCGCGCGCACCGGTTCGTCGTCACCGTCGAGGACGGCGTCCGGGTCGGTGGCGTGGGCGCCCGGCTGGCCCAGGAGATGCGCGACCACGCCATCACCGTGCCGCTGCACGACGTCGGCATCCCCTGCGCCTTCCTCGACCACGGCTCCCGCAAGGACGTCCTGGAGGAGATCGGACTCACCGCCCAGACCGTCGCCCGCGACGTCGCCTCCCGGGTGGCCCGGCTCGACGACAGCTCGGGCCGCGTCCTCACCTGAGGGCCTTGCACGACCCGAACACGACGCTGACCCGCCCCGCACGGGGCGGCCCGACCCTCGGGTGACCGCCGGCGACCCGCGCCGGCCACCGAGAGGAGCCCGTCGTGATCCCCACGACCACGCACCGCCCGTCCCGTCGGCTCGCCGTCGCCACCCTGCTCGCCACCACGCTGGTCGCGTCCGGCGCCGCGGTGGCCTCCGCCGCCACCGAGCCCGAGCGCTCCGCCGTCCGCAACCCCGACGGCTCGGTCACGATCACGGTGCCGGCCGAGCAGGTCGAGCGCTGGTGCACCGAGATCGGCCCGCGCCGACAGGAGCGTGCCGAGCAGGTCGTCGAGCGGGTGCGGGGCGACGCCTCGACCCGGGGCTCGGCCGCCAGGGTGCGCACCCGGGCCGACCCTGCCGAGGAGAGGGGACGGACCGAGCTGGCCGAGCAGCTGCGCGAGCGCGCCGGCCGGATGGAGGTCGTGGTCGACCGGGTCGTCGAGCGGACGGCCCGCGCCCGCGAGCGCACCGAGCTGCTCTGCTCGACGTCCTGAGCGCTGGCATCATCACCAGCACGGCCCGGACCAGGGCGGTGTCGACCGACAGGCGGCCGGGGAGGTTCTCACGGTGACGACCCAGCCCGGACGCGGCCTGGTCCTGGTGGCGGAGGACGACCCGGCCATCAGCGACGTCGTGACCCTGTACCTGCGCCGGGACGGCTTCACCGCGCTCGTCGTGCGTGACGGCGAGGCCGCCCTGGCCGCCGTGCGCCGCGAGCGTCCCGTGGCCGTGCTGCTCGACGTCGGGCTGCCCGGCACCGACGGCATCGAGGTCTGCCGGCGGCTGCGGGCCGCCGGGGACACGACGCCCGTGCTGATGGTCACCGCGCGCGACGACGAGGTGGACCGGGTGCTCGGCCTCGAGCTCGGCGCCGACGACTACGTCACCAAGCCGTTCAGCCCGCGCGAGCTGGTGGCCCGGGTGCGCGCGGTGCTGCGGCGCGGCGGTGGGTCCGCGGTCGGCGACCTGCTGGTCGTGGGCGAGGTCGTGGTCGACCTCGGCACCCGCCGGGTGCGGGTGGGTGAGGTCGAGATCACCCTGACCGCCACCGAGTTCGACCTGCTGGCGCACCTGGCTCGCCGGCCCGGCCAGGTGCACACCCGCGAGCAGCTGCTCAGCGCGGTCTGGGGCTACCAGGCGGCGGCCGGCACCCGCACGGTCGACGTCCACGTCGCCCAGCTGCGCGCAAAGCTGGGCCCGGCCGGCGCGATCGTCCGCACGATCCGAGGTGTCGGCTATGCCGCCGACGCCTGACGGCTTCCCCTCCGCCGACGAGGACCCCACCGACCCCGGAACCCGGTGGTCCCCGGCCGCCGCCGAGCCGTCGCCAGCCGAGCCGTGGCCGGCCGAGCCGTGGCCGGCGGAGACCGCGCCGCAGTGGGCGCCGCACCCCGACCGGACCCAGCCCCTGACCACGCCGTATCCGACCATGCCGGCCGCGACGACCCCCATCGATACTCCGAGATCCGCGATCTCGGCGGCGGCCGGCCGGCCGCGACGGAGGCGGCGCCTCGCGACGCTCACCTCGCGAGCCGTCCTCGCCACCTGCCTCGCCGCGCTCATCTCGGTGCTCGCGACCGCGGCTGTCGCGTTCCCGCTCGCCGTCCGCACCTCGGACGCGGAGGCCCGGACCGCCCTGGCCGGCAAGGCGAACCTCGCGGCCGAGGTGGTCGACGTCCGGGGCGGCGGGGTCACGCCCACCGGTGTCGCCCGGGTCGTGCAGAACCTGCGGGCCCAGGGCGTGTCGGCCTACCTCGTCCGCGACGGCCGGACCAACCCGGCCGGCCTGCCCAAACGCTTCGTCGTCGCGATCGGGCAAGGTCAGGACGTGCACGGCACCGCGATCATCGACGGGCGGCGGGTGATCGTCGAGGGGCGGGCCGTGGCCGGCGGAGCCGGGATCGTCCTGGTCACCGACGCCGAACGGGTCTTCACCGGGCAGACCGGCGTCCGGCTGCTGCTCGCCCTGCTGGCCGGGCTCCTGGCCGGCGCCCTGGCCGGGACGCTGCTCGCCCGCCGCCTGGCCCGCCCGGTCCGCAACGCGGCCGCCGCCGCGGCGCGCCTCTCGGCCGGCGACCGCTCGGTCCGGCTGACCCCCGAACCCTTCGCCGAGGCCGAGGACCTGGCGAACGCGCTCAACGGGCTGGCCGCGGCGCTCACCACGAGTGAGGGCCGGCAGCGGGACTTCCTGCTGTCGATCTCGCACGAGCTGCGTACGCCATTGACGTCGTTGAAGGGGTACGCCGAGGCGCTAGCCGATGGCGTGGTCGACGCGGACGGCGCGCAGCGGGCCGGGCAGACCATGCTCACCGAGGCCGGCAACCTGGAGCGGCTCATCAACGACCTGCTGTCGCTGGCCCGGCTGGAAGCGGCCGACTTCCCGGTCGAGTCGGTGCCGGTGGAGCTGGTCAACCTGGTC
>JBBQSN010000016.1:0-29863 GCA_038213835.1 Actinomycetales bacterium | reverse complement strand
TCGCGGTGGATTGATCCGTCGTCGGCCGCCGGTCCACGGGCCGGCCGCGGCGGCGTCTAACCAGGGAGGGTGCTCGCCACCGCCCCCGCCCGGCCCACCCCCTGGATGCGCAGGGTCGTGCTCGTGAACCTCGTGGTGCAGGTCCTCATCGTGGTCACCGGTGGGCTCGTGCGCCTGACCGGGTCGGGGCTCGGGTGCCCCACCTGGCCCGAGTGCGTACCCGGGTCGTACGTGCCGGTCGTGGAGCAGGCGGAGGGCATCCACAAGTACATCGAGTTCGGCAACCGCACCCTCACCGGCGTGGTCGGCCTGGCCGCCCTGGGCGCGCTGGTGGTCACCGTCCTGCTGGTGCGGCGCGGCCGGCCGCGGCGGCTGCTGGTCCTCGGCGCCGCTCCCCTGGTGCTCACCGTGGCACAGGCGGTCCTGGGCGGGGTCACCGTCCTGACCCGGCTGCACCCGGTCACCGTGGCCGCCCACTTCCTGGTGTCGATGGCCCTGATCAGCGTCTCGGTGCTCCTGCTCGACCGGCTCCGCCAGGACGACGGGCCGTCGATGCCGGTCGTGCGCCGCGAGGTGCTCGGGCTCGGCACCCTGCTGGTCCTGGTCGCGTCGGTCGTGCTGGTCCTCGGCACCGTGGTCACCGGAGCGGGTCCGCACTCGGGCGACGCCGACGAGCCGGCCCGTTTCGCCCTCGACCCCAGGACCGTCGCCTGGCTGCACGCCGACACCGTGCTGCTCTTCGTCGGGCTCGTGGTCGGGCTGCTGATCGCGCTGCGGGTGCTCGACGCCCCGCACCGGTCCCAGCGGCGCGCCGGCTGGCTGCTCGCGGTGACGCTCGCCCAGGGCCTGATCGGCTACGTGCAGTACCTCACCGACCTGCCGGAGGCCCTCGTGCTGATGCACATGCTGGGCGCCAGCCTGCTGGTGGTGTCTCTCACGCTCGCTGTCGCCGGCCTGCGGGAGCGGGGCCCGGCGCTGCTCACGGACGCCAGTCGGGCCACCGCCACCACGACCGTCTGAGAGGGCTCACGGGTTCCGACGTCAGGGCGTGCGCTGCGGCTGCAGCTGGACCTCCACAGGACAGCCTCGATCGGGCTGGACGTCACCCCCGGTCGCGAACGTCGAGGGACGTCGCGCTCGGGGCTGCCGCCAGCACCAGCGGCCTCAGGACGGCGGCTGCGGTCAGGTTGACGTCGAGGACGCGCCGCCACCCTGCCGGGTCGGCGACGTCCGCGGACGCCGCGCCTCCTCGATGCCAGTCGAAGACGCCTGCGGCCCAGACCACCACCTTCAGGGGCGCGCGCTCCACGACGCGGTTCACGGCGGTCGCGACCGCCCGGTGATCGGTCACGTCCACACGGTCGATGCGGGCCCATCAGGTGCGAACGGGGTGGCGCGCCGGCCTCAGAACCGGACGAACGGGTCCAGCCCCACGGCGAGGAACAGCAGCGTCAGGTAGGTGATCGAGACGTGGAAGACGCGCATCGCGCCGACGTCACGGCCCCGCTCGGAACCGCGCGACCGGCGCGAGAGCAGGTGCGACTCCACCAGGAACCACGCGCCGAGCACCACGGCAGCGATCGCGTAGAGCGGACCGGTGGGGGCCACGGGCACCAGCAGCAGCGAGCAGGCAACCATCGCCCACGAGTACCCGATGATCTGGCGCGCGACCACCGACGGCCTCGCGACCGCGCCGAGCATGGGGACGTCGACCGCCGCGTAGTCGTCGCCGAAGCGCATCGACAGCGGCCAGTAGTGGGGCGGGGTCCAGAGGAAGATGACGCCGAACAGCACGACCGCGGCCCACGACAGCGAGTTCGTCACGGCCGACCAGCCGATGAGCACGGGCATGCAGCCGGCGGCCCCGCCCCAGACGATGTTCTGCGGCGTCCGCCGCTTGAGACCCAGGGTGTAGACGAAGACGTAGAACAGGATGGCCGCGAGGGCCAGCACGGCCGACAGCCAGTTGACCAGCAGCCCGAGCCACAGCGTGGCCACGACGCCGAGGCCGATGCCGAAGACGATCGCCTGGCGGCCGGTCAGCTCGCCGGTGACCAACGGACGGCCCTGGGTCCGCTTCATCACCCGGTCGATGTCCTGGTCCAGGTACATGTTCACGGCGTTGGCGCTGCCCGCGGCCAGGGAACCGCCGACCAGCGTCGCCAGCACGAGCCAGACCGAGGGGAAGCCGCCCTGGGCGAGCAGCATGGTCGGCACCGTGGTGACCAGCAGCAGCTCGACGACGCGCGGCTTGGTGAGCGCGAGGTAGGCGGCAAAGGTCGAGCGACGGGCCGCAGAACCCTGGGGGGCGCCGCCCGCGGCCCGGTCGGCGCCGGGTGCGTGCGAGGGGTCGAGCGTGGTCACACGGCCTCTCTCCGCTGGGTGTCGTGATGGACTCGTGCGCCTGTCGTCGTCCCGGGCAGTGGCAGTTGTCCGTCCCGGACGGGGGACGTCGTGGGCGGACCGGTCGGGACGGCCCCATCCTACGGCGTCGGGTCCCGCCTCCCGAGACGGCACCCGGCCAGCACGCGGGGCGGTGCCGGCCGGACTAGGCTCGACACCGTGAACGCCGAGAGCAGCCCCTCGTCCGCCTCCCAGTCGCTCACCTGGTCCGAGTTGGACCGGCGAGCCGTCGACACCGTGCGGGTGCTGGCCGCCGACGCGGTCCAGAAGGTCGGCAACGGCCATCCGGGCACCGCGATGAGCCTGGCACCCGCCGCCTACCTGCTGTTCCAGCGCCTGCTGCGCCACGACCCCGCCGACCCCCTGTGGGTGGGTCGCGACCGGTTCGTGCTGTCCTGCGGCCACACCAGCCTCACGCTGTACATCCAGCTGTACCTGTCGGGCTACCCGATGGACCTCGACGCCCTGAAGTCGTTGCGCACGTGGGGTTCCCAGACGCCCGGCCACCCCGAGTACCACCACACGCCCGGCGTGGAGATGACCACAGGCCCGCTCGGTCAGGGCCTGGCCTCGGCCGTCGGCATGGCGATGGCCGCCAGGCGCGAGCGAGGCCTGCTCGACCCCGAGGCCGCCCCCGGCACCAGCCCCTTCGACCACACGATCTACGTCTTCGCCTCCGACGGCGACCTCCAGGAGGGCGTCAGCTCCGAGGCCTCCTCGATCGCCGGCCACCAGAAGCTGGGCAACCTCGTGGTCCTGTACGACCAGAACAAGATCTCCATCGAGGACGACACCGACATCGCCTTCAGCGAGGACGTCCTGGCGCGGTACGAGGCCTACGGCTGGCACACCCAGCGGGTCGACTGGACCGAGTCGGGCGCCTACGTCGAGGACGTCGAGGGCCTGCATGCCGCCTACGAG
Source organism: Actinomycetales bacterium (assembly GCA_038213835.1). Classification (GTDB taxonomy): domain Bacteria; phylum Actinomycetota; class Actinomycetes; order Actinomycetales; family CAWJMD01; genus JBBQSN01. The sequence continues at coordinate 26,539 of JBBQSN010000016.1, read as the reverse complement.
GCCGCACGCACCGAGACCGGCAGGCCCTCGATCATCGCGCTGCGCTCGATCATCGGCTGGCCGTCGCCGACGAAGCAGAACACCGGCAAGATCCACGGCTCCGCCCTGGGTGAGGAGGAGGTCGCCGCGCTGAAGACCGCGCTCGGGTTCGACCCGGAGCAGACCTTCGAGGTGGCCGACGACGTCCTGGCCCACTCCCGCGAGGTGGTCGAGCGCGGCGCGGCCCTGCGGCGTGACTGGGACGGGTCCTACCGCGCCTGGCGCGAGGGCAACCCCGACGGCGCGGCCCTGCTCGACCGGATGGCCACCCGCACCCTGCCGGAGGGCTGGACCGACGCGCTGCCCGACTTCGAGGCGGGCAAGGAGGTCGCCACCCGGAAGGCGTCGGGTGAGGTGCTCGCCGCCCTGGCCCCGGTGCTGCCCGAGCTGTGGGGCGGCTCGGCCGACCTGGCGGAGAGCAACAACACCACGATGGACGGCGAGGCGTCGTTCGTCCCCGAGGAGTGGTCGACCAAGGCCTTCCCCGGCAACCCCTACGGCCGCACGCTGCACTTCGGCATCCGCGAGCACGCGATGGGGGCGATCCTCAACGGCATCACGCTGCACGGCGGCACCCGCGCGTACGGCGGCACCTTCCTCATCTTCAGCGACTACATGCGCCCGGCGGTCCGGCTGGCCGCCCTGATGGAGCTCCCGTCGATCTTCGTCTGGACGCACGACTCGATCGGCCTGGGCGAGGACGGCCCCACGCACCAGCCGATCGAGCAGCTGGCGGCTCTGCGCGCCATCCCGGGCCTGGACGTCGTCCGCCCCGCCGACGCCACCGAGACCGCCTGGGCGTGGCGCACGATCCTCGAGCGCACCGACCGCCCGTCCGGCATCTGCCTGAGCCGTCAGAACCTCCCGAACCCCGCACGGGGCGAGGGCCCGGCGTCCGGCGACACGTTCGCTTCCGCGTCCGGGGTGGCCCGAGGCGGGTACGTGCTCGCGGAGGCGGCGGGCGGCGAGCCCGAGGTCGTGCTGATCGCCACCGGCTCGGAGGTGTCCGTCGCCGTGGCGGCACGCGAGCTGCTGCAGGCCGACGGCGTCGCCACCCGCGTGGTCTCGATGCCGTGCCGCGAGTGGTTCGACGACCAGGACGACAGCTACCGGAACAGCGTCCTGCCGCCCTCCGTCCGGGCCCGCGTCTCCATCGAGGCAGGCGTGGCCATGGGCTGGCGCGAGCTGGTCGGCGACGCCGGTCGCAGCATCGCGATCGAGCACTTCGGTGCCTCCGCCGACGCCGGGACGCTGTTCCGCGAGTTCGGTTTCACCCCGGAGGCCGTGGCGGCGGCTGCCCGCGACTCCATCGCATCGGCCCAGGGCGACCCTGCCCCGGGCGTCCGGCTGCCCACCGAGGGCGGCACCGGCGACCAGAACTGACGGCAGCCGACGACACGGATGACCGTCCGGCGGCTGCACCCCAGCGAACGAGGAGACGACATGAGCGAGAGCACCACCCAGCAGGTGGCCAAGGACGGCCACTCCGACGACCGTCTGGCTGCGCTCAGCGCCGCCGGGGTCTCGATCTGGCTCGACGACCTGTCCCGCGAGCTGCTCGAGTCCGGCGACCTCGAGCGGCTCGTGCGGGACAAGCACGTCGTCGGCGTCACGACGAACCCGACGATCTTCGCCAGCGCGCTGGCGAAGGGCGAGAAGTACGCCGAGCAGGTCGCCGGCCTCGCCGAGCAGGGCGCCGACGTCGCCGAGGCGATCTTCGCGATCACCACCGAGGACGTCCGGCGCGGGTGCGACGTCCTGCGTCCGGTCTACGACCGCACCGACGGCGTCGACGGCCGGGTCTCGATCGAGGTCGACCCCGGGCTCGCGAAGGACACGGGCGGCACGGTCGCGATGGCGCAGCGGCTCTGGGAGGCCGTGGACCGGCCGAACCTGTTCATCAAGATCCCGGCCACGGTGGAGGGCCTGCCCGCGATCAGCCAGGTGCTGGCCAAGGGCATCAGCGTCAACGTCACGCTGATCTTCAGCCTGGACCGGTACCGCGCGGTCATGCAGGCGTTCCTCGTCGGCCTGGAGCAGGCCCGCGAGGCCGGGCGCGACCTGTCCACGATCGAGTCGGTGGCCAGCTTCTTCGTCTCCCGGGTCGACTCCGAGATCGACAAGCGGCTCGACGCCGACGGCACCCCGGAGGCCGCGGCGCTCAAGGGCCAGGCCGGCGTCGCGAACGCCCGGCTGGCGTACCACGCGTGGACCGAGGTGTTCTCGACCCCGCGCTGGCAGGTGCTGGCCGAGGCCGGCGCCCACCCGCAGCGCCCGCTGTGGGCCTCCACCGGCGTCAAGGACCCGAGCTACCCCTCGACCCTGTACGTCGACCAGCTGGTGGCGCCCGGCGTCGTGAACACGATGCCCGGCAAGACCCTCGAGGCCACCGAGAAGGAGGCCCGCTTCTCCGATGGCGTGGCCGCCGACACGGTGACCGGCACCGAGAGCGAGGCCGACGCGCTCCTCGACCGGCTCGAGCGGCTCGGCATCTCCTACGCCGAGGTCACCGCACAGCTGGAGAAGGAGGGCGTGGAGAAGTTCGACGCCTCCTGGTCCGAGCTGCAGGCCACCGTGTCCGACGAGCTCGCGCGGTCCGCTACCTCCGAGTCGTCCGAGGAGGCGCAGCAGTGACCTTCTCGGTCGACGTCCAGGGGGCAGCTCGGCAGGCGGCGGACCGCGAGGTGCCCACCCTGGACGCCTCCGACGTGGCGGCCAGGCTCAGCGCCAAGGACCACACGCTCTGGGGCAAGGCCGCAGAGAGCGAGTCGGCGATCCGGCTCGGTTGGCTCGACGCCCCGAGCACGTCCCGACCGCTCGTGGCCGAGATCGTGGCGCTGCGCGAAGAGCTGCGGTCCGAGGGCGTCGACCGGGTCGTGCTGTGCGGCATGGGCGGCTCGTCGCTGGCGCCAGAGGTCATCTGCGGCACCGCCCGCGTGCCGCTCGTGGTGCTGGACGGCACCGACCCCGGCCAGGTCGCCCGCACGGTGGCCACGGACCTCGACCGCACGGTCGTGGTCGTGTCGAGCAAGTCGGGGTCCACGGTCGAGACCGACTCCCAGCGCAGGGCGTTCGTCGCCGCCTTCGAGGCGGCCGGCATCGACCCCACCCGCCGCATCGTGATCGTCACCGACCCCGGGTCCCCGCTGGAGGAGGCCTCGACCGAGGCGGGCTACCGCAAGGTCTTCACCGCCGACCCGCACGTCGGTGGCCGCTACTCGGCGCTGACCGCGTTCGGCCTGGTGCCCTCCGGTCTGGCCGGTGCCGACGTCGGCGCCCTGCTGGACGAGGCCGCGTCGGTCCAGGAGTCCCTGGCCGCGTCGGGCGGCACGAACCCGGGCCTGGTCCTCGGTGCGGCGCTCGGGGCCAGCCAGAACGACGCGGGCGGACGCCGCGACAAGCTCGCGATCGTCGACGACGGCTCCGGCCTCGTCGGCTTCGGCGACTGGGCCGAGCAGCTGATCGCCGAGTCCACCGGCAAGGACGGCACGGGCGTGCTGCCCGTCGTCGTGGAAGCCGGTGCGCCCGAGATCTCCTCCCCCGCCGAGGACGTCCTGGTGGCGCACGTGGTCTCCGGTACCGCACAGGCCCACGAGGGCCCCCGCGTCGCCGTCTCCGGACCGCTCGGCGCGCAGATGATGGTGTGGGAGTTCGCCACCGCCGTCGCCGGGCGCCTGCTCGCCATCAACCCCTTCGACCAGCCGGACGTCGAGAGCGCCAAGACGGCGGCGCGCGGCATGCTCGACGCCACGCCCGCACCCGAGGACCCCGCGTTCGTCGACGAGGGCGTCGAGGTGCGCGGCACCCCGGGCCTGCTGGACGGCGCCGACACCCTGGCCGACGCGGTCGACGCACTGCTGCGCTCGCTCGAGCCGGACGGCTACCTGGCGGTCATGGCCTACCTGGACCGCGAGGCCGACGCCTCGCTCGCGGGGGTGCGGCGCGAGCTCGCGCTGCGCACCGGCCGGCCCGTCACCTTCGGGTGGGGTCCGCGCTTCCTGCACTCGACGGGGCAGTACCACAAGGGTGGTCCGCCGCAGGGTTCGTTCCTCCAGATCACCTCTGCCCCAGCCGGTCCCGACGTCGACGTGCCGGACCAGCCGTTCACCTTCGGTCGGTTGATCGCGGCCCAGGCGGCGGGCGATGCCCAGGTGCTGGGCGAGCACGACCGGCCGGTCCTGCGGCTGCACCTGACCGACCGGTCGGCCCAGCTGCCCGGCGTCATCAGGCTGCTGTCGGTGGTGCCGGCCGCGGACGACCGTCCGTGACCCCGGCACGCGTCGCCGCCGGACACAATCCGCTGCGCGACCCGCGCGACAAGCGGCTGCCGAAGATCGCCGGGCCCTGCTGCCTGGTGCTGTTCGGCGTCACCGGCGACCTCTCGCGCAAGAAGCTGATGCCCGCGATCTACGACCTCGCCAACCGCGGGTTGCTGCCCCCGGGCTTCTCGCTCGTCGGCTTCGCCCGTCGCGACTGGGCCGACCAGGACTTCGCCCAGGTCGTCCACGACGCCGTCCGCGAGCACGCCCGGACGCCGTTCCGCGAGTCGGTCTGGAACACGCTGGCCGAGGGCTTCCGGTTCGTCCCCGGTGACTTCTCCGACGACGTCGCGTTCGACAGGCTGGCGAAGACCGTCGCCGAGCTCGCCGAGACCCGGGGCACGGGCGGGAACACCGCCTTCTACCTGTCGATCCCGCCCGGTTCCTTTCCCGACGTCTGCCAGCAGCTGGCCGAGCACGGCCTCTCCGCTCCGGCGAGCACGCCCGGAGGCCCGTGGCGGCGCGTGGTGATCGAGAAGCCGTTCGGGCACGACCTCGAGAGCGCGCAGGCGCTGAACAAGGTGGTCGAGGAGGTCTTCCCGCAGGACTCGGTCTTCCGGATCGACCACTACCTCGGCAAGGAGACGGTCCAGAACATCCTGGCGCTGCGGTTCGCGAACCAGCTCTGGGAGCCGGTCTGGAACGCCAACTACGTCGACCACGTCCAGATCACGATGGCCGAGGACATCGGCATCGGCGGCCGGGCCGGGTACTACGACGGCATCGGCGCCGCCCGCGACGTGATCCAGAACCACCTCGTGCAGCTGCTGGCGCTGACCGCGATGGAAGAGCCCGTCTCGTTCGACGCCCGCGACCTGCGGGCCGAGAAGGAGAAGGTCCTCTCGGCGGTCCGGCTCCCGAAGGACCTCGGTGCCTCGACCGCCCGCGGGCGGTACGCCGCCGGCTGGCAGGGCGGTCAGAAGGTCGTCGGCTACCTCGACGAGGACGGCATCTCCGCCTCGTCCAGCACCGAGACGTTCGCCGCGGTGCAGCTCGAGATCGACACCCGACGCTGGGCCGGCGTGCCGTTCTACCTGCGCACCGGCAAGCGGCTCGGCCGGCGCGTCACCGAGATCGCGGTCGTCTTCAAGCGCGCACCGCACCTGCCGTTCGAGTCCACCGCCACCGAGGAGCTCGGCCAGAACGCGCTCGTGGTGCGGGTGCAGCCGGACGAGGGCGTGACCATCCGGTTCGGGTCCAAGGTGCCCGGCCCGACGATGGAGGTCCGCGACGTCACGATGGACTTCGGGTACACCCACGCCTTCACCGAGTCCTCCCCCGAGGCCTACGAGCGACTCATCCTCGACGTCCTGCTGGGTGACCCGCCGCTGTTCCCGCGGCACGAGGAGGTCGAGCTGTCCTGGCGGATCCTGGACCCGGTGCTGCGGTACTGGGAGTCCAAGGGCGCGCCGGAGGCGTACGAGGCCGGTAGCTGGGGCCCCCCGTCGGCCGACGCGATGATGGCCCGCACCGGCCGCACCTGGAGGCGTCCGTGATCATCGACCTGCCCGGGACCACGACGGCGGCGATCAACCGCCGGATGGTGGAGCTGCGCGAGAGCGGTGGGGCCGTCGCGCTCGGCCGCGTCCTGACCCTGGTCATCCTCACCGACGACGGCGACGTCGAGGAGGCCGTGGAGGCCGCCAACCACGCCAGCCGCGAGCACCCCTGCCGGGTGCTGGTGATGGCCGCCGGCTCCAGGCGCGGCACCTCGCGGCTCGACGGCCAGATCCGCGTGGGCGGCGACGCCGGGGCCAGCGAGGTCGTCGTGCTGCGGATGTACGGCGAGCTCGCCGGTCACCCCGACACGATCCTGACCCCCCTGCTGCTGCCGGACACGCCGATCGTGGCGTGGTGGCCGGGCGACCCGCCCACCGACCCGTCGCTGGACCCGGTCGGTGCGATGGCGCAGCGCCGGATCACCGACTGCGCGATGGCGGCGAGGCCCTCGGCCGCGCTGAGGCGTCTCGCCGGCTGCCACCACGACGGAGACACCGACCTCGCCTGGACGCGGATCACCCGCTGGCGCACCCTGCTCGCGGCCGCGCTCGACCAGGCGCCGTTCGAGCAGGTCACCAGGGCGGTGGTCACGGGCGCCTCGGACTCCCCCAGCACCGACCTGCTCGCGGCATGGCTGGCCTGGGCGCTGAAGTGCCCCGTGCAGCGCAAGCGCACCCCCGCCGGAGGCGGGATGGTGGGAGTGCGGCTGGAGCGGGCCTCGGGCCCGGTCGAGCTGGTACGTCCCGAGGGTCAGGTGGCCACGCTGAATCAGCCGGGCCAGCCGCCGCGCCGGGTCTCGCTGGCTCGTCGCGCCACCGACGACTGCCTGGCCGAGGAGCTGCGCCGGCTCGACCCCGACGACGTCTACGGCGACGTGCTCGCCAAGGGGCTGGACCTGCTGAAGCCGGGCGGGCGCACGTCGGTCGGCACCGTCGCGGACGCCGTCACCACCGCACCTCCCACCCGCCGGGGCGTGGCTGCCAAGACGCTGGCGCGCACGGTCGGCCCGTCGCACCGGTCAGCTGCCCAGGGCAAACCGGGCGCGGACGAGTCCGCGACCGAGGCGGCAGCGAAGAAGGCGTCCGGGCCGGCGACGAGGACCGCGACGAAGACCGGGACGAAGAAGGCCACGGCGAAGAAGGCGGCAGCCAAGAAGACGGCAGCACGCGAGGCACGGTCGTGAGCACGGTGCAGGTGGTGGTCCACGAGGGTGACAGGGACGCCGTTACGGCGGCGATCGGTGCTCGGTTCCTGACGGCGCTGGTCGACACCTGCGCGGCCAAGGGTTCCGCGCACGTCGTGGTCACCGGTGGCTCGGTCGGCATCGCCATGCTGGCCGCGGTGCGCGAGTCCCCCGCCCGCGACACCGTCGACTGGTCGCTCGTGCACGTCTGGTTCGGCGACGAGCGGTTCCTGCCGGCGGGCGACCCGGAGCGGAACGAGACGCAGGCCCGTGCGGCGCTGCTCGACCACGTGCCGCTCGACCCCGCCAAGGTGCATGCGATGCCTCCCCGCGGTGCTGCCGGCGGGGACGACGTCCACCGCGCCGCCGAGGTCCACGCCCAGGAGCTCGCCGCCCACGCCACCGACGGCCGCACGCCCGGGCTGCCGGTGTTCGACGTGCTGATCCTCGGCGTCGGCCCGGACGCCCACGTCGCCTCGCTCTTCCCCGGCCTGCCCGGCGTGCTGGTCACCGACCGCACCGTGATCGGGGTCGAGGGCTCCCCCAAGCCGCCGCCCGAGCGGGTGTCGCTGACCCTCCCCGCGATCGACTCGGCCACCGAGATCTGGTTCGTCGCGTGCGGCACCGACAAGGCCCCGGCCGTCGCGCAGGCACTCGACCCCGGCGCCGACCTCGCCCAGGTGCCCGCCTCCGGACCGCGCGGCCGCGACCTCACCCTGTGGCTGCTCGACCGCGACGCCGCCTCCGAGCTCCCCTCCGCGGGCTGACCCAGCGGCAGGCCCAGTGGCAGGCCCAGCTCCAGCAGCCCTTGATGATGCAGTGGTTGCTTCACGGGTGCTCAGGCAGTGTCGTCCACCCGCGGCGGGCCCGACACCCTTCCCCAAGCGTTCGCCCTGCTGCTGACCAGCTGACGCGATCCGACGGCGACGAAGGAGACTTCTGGCCCCCTCTGACCGGTCACGCGTCCCGCATCACGACCGTGGTCTGGGTGCCGAGCTCGACGTAGCCGAGCCGCTGGGCCAGCCGGCGGGAGGGCGCGTTGTCGGCGCGGCAGCGCCACTGCGGGACCAGCCCGGACGCGAGGGCGTCGTTCGTGGCGGCCGCGGCGGCGAGCAGACCTCGACCGCAGCCGCGAGCCGCGGGCGCCGTGAGCACCCCCACGTGCGCGAGCAGGCCGGCCCACTCGACGTAGCCGGAACCGGCGACGGGCACATGGTCCTCGACCAGGACGAAGCACGGGTGCAGCTCGAGCAGGGCCGACTCCTCGACGTCGGCGGGTGGGCAGGCCTCCCGCAGCCGGGCCACCAGGGCCGCCTCGGCACCGAGGTCGACGTCCTGCAGGCCGGGCAGGTCGACGTGCTCGTCGGCGTAGGCCAGCACGGCCGCTCCCAGCGGGTCGGAGCCGCCGAGCGGCTCGGCCAGGCGGTGCAGCACGTCCAGGCGGGTGAGTTCGTCGTCCGGGACGGGCCGGGCCGCCTCGACGGCGACGGCCGGGCCGGTGACCAGCAGGGTGCCGCCGAGCCGCACCGTGCTGATCGTCGACGGGGCGGCGGGCACGTGCTCGACCCGGCCGGGCGCCAGCAGCGCCTCGTCCGGGAGACCGAGGAGCCGGGCCCAGGCCAGCCGCACGACGGCCTCGGTGCCCGGCTCGAGGGCGGACGGCCCCGAGGGGCCGTCCGAGGGGCTCAGCGGCCGCCGCGCTTGGCGCGCAGGGCCTGCAGGGCCTCTTCGAGGATCGCCTCGCCGTCGCTGTCGCTGCGACGCTCCTTCACGTACGCGAGGTGCGTCTTGTACGGCTCGTTGCGGGTCGGGGTCGGAGGGTTCTCCTTGTCCTGGCCCGCGGGGAAGCCGCAGCGAGGGCAGTCCCACATCTCCGGCGGCTGGGACTGGGGGTCCTGCGCGAAGGAGGGCTGGGTCTCGTGGCCGTTCGCGCACCAGTAGGAGATCCGCACCCGTGGGGCGGCCTCGCCCCGCTCGGCCTCACCCATCGGACCTGCGCCGACCCGGCTACCTCGGATCGCGTTGCCACCTGCCACCGCTGATGCTCCTTCGTGCTGCTCGAGGGACCTGCTGGACGCCCGGCGGGCGCCCGTCCGTCCGGGACTCAGTCGACGAACCGCTCCAGCACCCCGAGCAGGACGATGACGACCGCCCAGAGCACCGCCGACGCGAGGGTGATCCGGTTCAGGTTGCGCTCGGCCACGCCGGAGCTGCCGACGCCAGAGCTCATGCCGCCGCCGAACATGTCGGACAAGCCACCGCCCTTGCCCTTGTGCAGCAGGACCAGCAAGGTCAGGATCAGGCTGGTGAGAGCCAGCAGCACCTGCAGGGTGATGCGCAGAGCGGTCACGTTCTCGGGATCCTGTCGCGTCGGGGACGAACGGCGGAGCCCGGCGCGTTGACGGGCTCGACTGTGCAGGTTACAGGCCCACCTGGTGGTGCTGGTAACGGCAGATCGCGGCGAACTCCGCGGGGTCGAGGCTGGCACCGCCGACGAGGGCGCCGTCGACGTCCGTCTCCGCCATGATCGCGGCCACGTTGCCCGACTTCACCGAGCCGCCGTACAGCACCCGCACCGCCTCGCCGGCGCCGTCGCCGTGCACCTCGCCGATGCGCGTGCGGATCGCCGCGCACACCTCCTGGGCGTCGGCCGGCGTGGCGACCTCGCCGGTGCCGATCGCCCACACCGGCTCGTAGGCGATCACGACGGACTGCACCTGCTCGGCCGTGAGGCCCGCGAGGGACCCGTCCAGCTGGGTCAGGGTGTGGGAGACCTGCTCGCCCGCCTGCCGGACCTCGAGGCCCTCGCCGACGCACACGATCGGGACGATGCCGCTCGCGAACGCCGCCACGGCCTTGCCGGCCACGGTGGCGTCGTCCTCGGCGTGCAGCTCGCGCCGCTCGCTGTGGCCGACGGCCACGTAGGAGCAGCCGAGCTTGGCCAGCATCGTCGCGGACACCTCGCCGGTGTACGCGCCGCTCCCGTGCGCCGAGACGTCCTGGGCGCCGTACCGCAGCGGCAGCCGGTCGCCGTCGACCAGGGTCTGCACCGAGCGCAGGTCCGTGAACGGCGGCAGCACCGCGACCTCGACGGCGTCGTGGTCGTGCTTGGCGTCGGACAGCGTCCAGGCGAGCTTCTGCAGCAGGTGCGTGGCCTGGAGGTGGTCCAGGTTCATCTTCCAGTTGCCGGCCATGAGCGGCGTGCGGCTGGTCGTCGAGCGGGCCATGGGTGCTCAGTCCTCCAGTGCGGTGAGTCCGGGCAGGGTCCTGCCCTCGAGGTACTCCAGGCTGGCCCCGCCACCGGTGCTGATGTGGCCGAACGCCTCCTCGGCGAACCCGAGCTGCCGCACGGCGGCGGCGGAGTCGCCACCACCCACGACGGTGAAGCCCTCGGACTCCACCAGCGACTGCGCGACCGCGCGGGTCCCGTGCGAGAACGGCTCCATCTCGAACACGCCCATCGGGCCGTTCCAGAACACCGTCCTCGCGTCGGCCAGCTTGGCGGCGAACAGGTGCGCGGACGCGGGTCCGATGTCGAGTCCGATCCGGTCCGCGGGGATGTGGTCGGACGTGACGACGTCGTGCTCGGCGTCCGCCGCGAACGACGTGGCGGCCACGACGTCGACCGGCAGGACGATGTCGACGCCCTCGTCGTCGGCCCGCTCCAGGTACTCGCGGACCGTGTCGAGCTGGTCCTGCTCGAGCAGGCTCGTGCCGACCTCGTGGCCCTGCGCGGCCAGGAAGGTGAAGACCATCCCGCCGCCGACCAGGATCCGGTCGGCCTTGCCCAGCAGCGAGTCGATGACGCCGAGCTTGTCGGAGACCTTCGACCCGCCCAGGACGACCACGTACGGGCGCTGGACGTCGTCGGTGAGCCTGGTCAGGACCTCGACCTCGGACGTGACCAGCCCGCCGGCCGCGTGCGGCAGGCGCTCGGCGACGTCGACCACCGAGGCGTGGTTGCGGTGCACGGCACCGAAGCCGTCCGAGACGAAGGCGCCGTCCCGGCCCACGAGCGCAACGAGCTCGTCGGCGAACCCGCCTCGCTCCGCGTCGTCCTTCGAGGTCTCGCCCTTGTTGAAGCGCAGGTTCTCGAGCAGCACCAGGCCGCCGTCGTGCACGGCGCCGACCGCGGCCCGCGCCGACTCCCCCACGGTGTCGGTCGCGAACGCGACCTCGACCCCCGGGAGCAGCTGCCGGACGCGCTCGGCGACCGGAGCCAGCGAGTACTTCTCCTCGGGCGCACCCTTGGGACGACCCAGGTGCGCGCACACGACCACCTTCGCGCCGGCGTCCAGCAGCCGCTGCCAGGTCGGCAGCGACGCCCGGATCCGGCCGTCGTCGGTGATCGTGGTGCCGTCGAGCGGGACGTTCAGGTCGCTGCGGACCAGGACCGTGCGACCCGCCAGGCCGCCGAGCGAGTCGATCCCGGGCAGGCCGCTCACAGGCCCTTGCCGACCAGCTGGACGAGGTCGACGAGCCGGTTCGAGTAGCCCCACTCGTTGTCGTACCAGCCGACGACCTTGACCTGGTTGCCCAGGACCTTGGTGAGGCCGGCGTCGAAGATGCACGACGACGGGTCGGTGACGATGTCGGAGGAGACGATCTCGTCCTCGGTGTACTTGAGGTAGCCCTTCAGAGCGCCCTCGGCGGCGGCCTTGACCGCGGCGTTGACCTCCTCGGCGGTGGTCTCGCGACCGACCGTGACGGTGAGGTCGGTGGCCGACCCGGTGGGGATCGGCACCCGCAGCGCATAGCCGTCGAGCTTGCCCTTGAGCTCGGGCAGCACGAGGGCGATCGCCTTGGCCGCACCGGTGGAGGTCGGCACGATGTTCAGGGCCGCTGCGCGTGCGCGCCGGAGGTCCTTGTGCGGGCCGTCCTGCAGGTTCTGGTCCTGGGTGTACGCGTGGATCGTGGTCATCAGGCCGCGCTCGATGGTGAACTCGTCGTGGATGGCCTTGGCCATCGGTGCGAGGCAGTTCGTGGTGCACGAGGCGTTCGAGATGATGTGGTGCGCGGCCGGGTCGTAGTCGCCCTCGTTCACGCCGAGGACGATCGTGATGTCCTCGTTCTTGGCCGGTGCCGAGATGATGACCTTCTTGGCACCGCCGTCGATGTGCCACTGCGCCTGCTCGGCCGAGACGAAGATGCCGGTCGACTCGATCACGACGTCGGCCCCGAGGTCGCCCCAGGGCAGGTTCTTCGGGTCGCGCTCGGCGAGTGCGGTGAAGCCCGTGCCGTCGACGCTGATCTCGTCCTCGCCGTGGGAGACCTCGCCGTCGAGGCGTCCCAGGATCGAGTCGTACTTGAGCAGGTGCGCCAGCGTCTTGTTGTCGGTGAGGTCGTTGACGCCCACGATCTCGATGTCGGCGCCGGCGGCCCTGGCGGCGCGGAAGAAGTTGCGGCCGATGCGGCCGAATCCGTTGATGCCCACGCGAACGGTCACGGGGTACTCCTCAGGGGGTATGGCCGGGGTCGACACCGGCAGGTCCTGGTCGCGTGAACCCTAGTCGACGCGGCAGTGCCCCCCGTCACCCACCCGGATCCTGAGACGCACGTCCCGCCACACAAGACGCCCGCGGCACCTCGCGGACCGAGCAGGACGACGGAACCGATCAGGCGTCCAGCATGTCCGGGGTGAGGTTGGCGTCCGTGCCCTCGACGCCGAGCTCGCCCGCCCGGCGGTCGGCCATCGCGAGCAACCGGCGGATTCGGCCCGCCACGGCGTCCTTGGTCATGGGCGGCTCGGCCAGCTGGCCGAGCTCCTCGAGGGAGGCCTCCTTGTGCTCCAGCCGCAGGCGTCCCGCGACCTCGAGGTGCTCAGGGACCTCCTCCCCGAGGATCTCCAGCGCGCGCTCGACCCGCGAGCCCGCGGCGACGGCGGCGCGCGCTGATCGGCGCAGGTTGGCGTCGTCGAAGTTGGCCAGCCGGTTGGCCGTGGCGCGCACCTCGCGGCGGACCCGACGCTCCTCCCAGACCAGGACGGCGTCGTGCGCCCCGAGCCGGGTGAGCATCGCGCTGATGGCGTCGCCCTCCTTGATCACCACGCGGTCGACCCCGCGCACCTCGCGCGCCTTGGCCGCGATGCCGAGCCGACGCGCGGCACCGACGAGCGCCAGGGCGGCCTCCGGACCGGGGCAGGTGATCTCCATCGAGGACGAGCGACCCGGCTCGGTCAGGGAGCCGTGCGCCAGGAACGCCCCGCGCCAGGCGGCCTCGGCGTCGCAGACCGCTCCGGAGACGACCTGGGGCGGAAGACCGCGGACGGGACGGCCGCGACCGTCGAGCAGGCCGGTCTGGCGCGCCAGCGACTCGCCGTCCTTGACCACTCGCACGACGTAGCGGGTGGCGCGCCGCAGCCCGCCCGGCGAGATCACCAGGATCTCGCTGCTGTGCCCGAACATCTCAGCGATGTCGGTGCGCAGCCGCCGGGCCGCGATCGCGGTGTCGAGCTCGGCCTCGATGACGATCCGGCCGGAGATGATGTGCAGCCCGCCGGCGAACCGGAGCATCGAGGAGACCTCTGCCTTGCGGCAGCAGGACTTGGTGACCTTGAGGCGACTGAGCTCGTCCTTCACCTGTGCCGTCAGCGCCATGCCGGCCATCCTGCCACCGCCCTCCGCTCTCGCGCCGACGCGTCCGTCGACCTGGTGGCCGTCCCGGCCCGAGCCCACCGGTCGGCGTGTCGGTCGGCGTGTCCGGCGCCGGCACCCAGCCTGTCACGGACGCGTGGTCAGCAGGGCGGTCGGCTCGCTCAGAGGTCGCCCCAGCTGTGGCCGAGGACGTCGCGCAGGGCGGCCGCGAGACGCAACGGGTCGTGCCGGGCGCTGCCGGGGGCGGTGCCGACCTGCCGCAGGACGAGGCGGGCACCCAGGTCGGCCGCCGCGCGCGCCGCCGCGTCGACGTCCTCGACCGAGCCGGGGTCGGCGAGCACGGCGTCGAACCGGAGCTCGGGAGCGTGCTCGGCGATGACGCGCAGGTGGTCCGCGGCGCTCAGGCCGACGGTCTCGCCGGTGGTCGACACCAGGTTGTAGACCAGGCAGCGACGCGCCGTCGTGGCGACGAGCGCCTCCGCCAGCGCGGGGACGAGCAGGTGCGGCAGCACGCTGGTGTACCAGGAGCCCGGCCCGAGCACGACCCAGTCGGCCTCCCGCACCGCCACGACCGCCTCGGGGCACGCCGCCGGCGCCTCCGGCCGCAGCCGGACGGCCGCGATCCGCCCTGAGGCCCGGGCGACGTTGGCCTGCCCGTGCACCACCTCGCTGCTGCCGTCCGGGCCGGTGACGTCGGCCTCGATCTCGAGCGGGACGGTCGACATCGGCAGCACCCGGCCGCGGGCCTGGAGCAGCCGCCCGACCCAGTCCAGCCCGGTGACCGGCTCGTCCAGCAGCTCCCAGAGCGAGGCGATCAGCAGGTTGCCCACCGCGTGACCGGCCAGCTCGCCGTCGCCGGTGAAGCGGTGCTGCATGACATCGCGCCAGGTGCGACCCCACTCGCTGTCGTCGCAGAGCGCCGCCAGCGCCATCCGCAGGTCGCCGGGCGGGAGCACCCCGAGCTCGCGCCGGAGCCTGCCGCTCGAGCCGCCGTCGTCGGCCACGGTGACGACCGCGGTCAGCCGGTCGGTGAGGTGCCGCAGTGCGGACAGGGACGCGTACAGGCCGTGGCCGCCCCCGAGGGCCACCACGCTGCGGCCGCCCTGGCCCCCGTGCCGGTTCCTACTCACGCCCGAGGTCGCGGTGCACGGCGCTGGCGCGCACCCCGAGGTCGCCGAGACGCCGCGCCAGCTCCTCGGTGATGGCGACGGAGCGGTGCTTGCCCCCCGTGCAGCCGATCGCGATCGTGACGAACGGCCGGTTCTCGCGGCGGTACCCCTCGAGCACCGGCTCGAGCATGGAGACGTAGCGGTCGACGAAGGCCCCGGCACCAGGACGCCCGAGGACGTAGTCGCGGACGGCCTCGTCGCGGCCCGTGCTGGAGCGCAGCTCGGGGACCCAGTACGGGTTCGGCAGGAAGCGGACGTCGACGACGTGGTCGGAGTCGACCGGAAGCCCGTACTTGAACCCGAACGACATCACGGTGAGCCGCAGCGTGGCCGGGCCCTCGTCGGAGAACAGCTCGATGATCTTCGCGCCGAGCTGGTGCACGTTCAGGTCGCTGGAGTCGATGACGAGGTCGGCGGAGCCGCGCAGGTCGCCGACCAGGGCCCGCTCGCGCTCGATGCCGTCGAGGATGCGGTCCTCGCCCTGCAGCGGGTGCGGCCGGCGCACCGACTCGAACCGGCGCACCAGGGCGGCGTCCGAGGCGTCGAGGTACAGCACCCGGGTGCGCACGCCGCTGTCGCTGAGACCGGACAGGGCGTCGCGCAGGTCGGTGAAGAACGACCCGCCCCGGACGTCGACGACCACGGCGACCTGCGGTAGCGCGTCGGTGGCGTGGGAGGCGAGGGTCGCCAGCGGCCCGAGCATCGTCGGCGGCAGGTTGTCGACGACGTACCACCCGAGGTCCTCCAGGACGTCGGCGACGGTGGAGCGGCCGGCCCCGGACATGCCCGTGACGACCAGCACCTCGGGCACCACGACCGCTGGCCGGGGCTCCGTCGCCTCCGGGGTCGGCGCGGACGCGGACTCCGGAGCTGGCGGGCGGCTGTCGTCGTCCGGCGGGGGTGGGCTCACGGGGAGAGTCTCCCAGGTGCGCCCTGATGCTGCACGGGCCCCGGCGAGCCGGCACCGGGCGCCGGGCCGGGGACCGGGTCGTCGTCGACGAGCTCACCGGTGGCGGTGTTGACGGCGGGCTCGCGCCGCGCGGTGTCACGCGTCAGGTGCTCGACCACCAGGGCCGCCGTGACGCGCCCCAGACCTGGCACCTCGGCGACCGCCTCGACGTCGGCTGCACGCAGCCGCTTGACAGAGCCGAAGTGCTTGAGCAGGGCCGTGCGCCGGGCCGGGCCGAGACCGGGGACGTCGTCCAGCACGCTGCTCGTCATCGCCTTCGAGCGGCGCTGGCGGTGGAAGGTGATCGCGAAGCGGTGCGCCTCGTCGCGGACCCGCTGCAGCAGGTACAGGCCCTCGCTCGAGCGGGGCAGCACCGTGGGGTAGCCCTCCCCCGGCAGCCAGACCTCCTCGAGCCGCTTGGCCAGCCCGCAGAGGGCGACGTCGACTACCCCGAGCTCGGCCAGGGCGCGCGCCGCGGCGGCGACCTGCGGCGGTCCGCCGTCGACCACGACGAGCTGCGGCGGGTACGCGAACCGCTTCTTCTGCTCGACCACGGGCCCCTCGCTCGAGGCGTCGGTGACCCCGACCTCCTCCCCGCGCTCGAGGTCGGCCAGGTAGCGCCGGAACCGCCGGGTGATGACCTCGTGGATGGACGCGGTGTCGTCCTGCCCATCGACGCCCTGGATCGCGAAGCGGCGGTACTCCCCCTTGCGGGGCAGGCCGTCCTCGAAGACCACCATCGAGGCCACGACCTCGGTGCCCTGCAGGTTCGAGACGTCGTAGCACTCGATCCGCAGCGGCGCCTCGCTGAGACCGAGCGCCTCCTGGATCTCGTTCAGCGCCTGGCTGCGGGTGGTGAGGTCGCCCGCGCGACGGGTCTTGTGCAGCACCAGCGCCTGGCCGGCGTTGCGCGACACCGTCTCCATCAGGGAGCGCTTGTCACCGCGTTGCGGCACCCGGATGTCCACCGCCGACCCGCGCACGGCACTGAGCCACGCGGTGAGGTCGCCGGCGCCGCCGGGCAGGGTCGGCACCAGCACCTCGCGGGGCACCGCGCTCTCGTCGGCCTCCCCGTAGACCTGCTGGAGCAGGTGCTCGACCAGCCCGGCGGTGTCGATCTCCTCCACCTTCTCGACCACCCAGCCCCGCTGGCCCCGCACCCGCCCGCCCCGGACGTGGAAGACCTGGACCGCGGCCTCGAGCTCGTCCTCGGCCAGCGCGAACACGTCGGCGTCCGTGGCGTCCGGGAGCACCACGGCGGTCTTCTGCAGCGCCCGGTCGAGCGCCTTGAGGTCGTCGCGCAACCGGGCGGCGCGCTCGTAGTCCTGCTCGCCCGCGGCCTGCTTCATCTCCCGCTCGAGCCGGCGGACGTGCCGACCGGTGCCGCCTGCCATGAAGTCGCAGAACTCCTCCGCCAGGTCGCGGTGCTCCTGCGGCGAGACCCGACCGACGCACGGGGCCGAGCACTTGTCGATGTAGCCCAGCAGGCACGGCCGCCCCGACTGCGTGGCGCTGCGGAACACCCCGGCCGAGCAGGTGCGGACGGGGAACACCCGCAACATCAGGTCGACGGTCTCGCGGATCGCCCAGGCGTGGGCGTACGGCCCGAAGTAGCGGGTGCCCTTGCGCTTGGACCCGCGCATCACCTGGACGCGAGGGAACTCCTCGCCCATGGTCACAGCCAGGAACGGGTAGGACTTGTCGTCGCGGTACTTGACGTTGAAACGCGGGTCGTACTCCTTGATCCAGGCGTACTCGAGCTGCAGCGCCTCGACCTCGGTGCCGACGGTGGTCCACTCCACGCTCGCAGCCGTGGTGACCATCGTGAAGGTGCGCGGGTGCAGGGTCGCGGGGTCGGCGAAGTACGAGGTGAGTCGCTGCCGCAGGCTCTTGGCCTTGCCCACGTACACGACGCGCCCGTGCGCGTCGCGGAACCGGTAGACCCCCGGGGACTCGGGGATCTCCCCGGTCCGGGGGCGGTACGTCGACGGGTCGGCCACACCCCCAGCCTAGGAACCGCCTCCGACGTCCGCTCGTCCGTCCCGTCCGGGTCGGGGGCCCGCCCCGGCACCTGGTGAACCCCGTCGCTCCCCTGCTTCGATGATGGGAAGGCGCGAGGCCCTCACCTGCGCCGACGGTCTCCGTGGGTCACGCCCCCCGTGCCCACGGCCCAGGACGCCCCCGCGTGCGCTCCCCCCAGCGCCCCGGGGGCGTCCTGCTGCGCGATCCGTCGTCACGGTTCGCCGGACGCACGGTCTCAGATGTTCAGGGCCGTCGACGTCCTTGAGGCTGCCCCCCGCAGCTCAGCCCAGCACGAGCTGCTCGCCGTCGAGGGTGACGTCGACCGCTGCGAGCGGCTGGGTCGCCGGGCCGGTCAGCACCGCGGCGTCGGCTGCTGCGTCGAACCGGCTGCCGTGGTTCGGGCAGGTCAGGGTGAGGCCGTCCCCCGCCTCGACGGTGGTGCCCTGGTGCGTGCAGCTGGCGTTGAAGGCGACGAACTCACCCTCCGCCGGCTGCGCCACGACGACGCTCTCGGCACCGACCTTGACCACGACCGCGGTGCCGACCGCGACGTCCGCGGCCGGGATCGTGCCACCGGCTCCCGCGGCGTCTGCGCTGCCACCGGTGTCGGCGCTCCCGGCGTCGTCCCCGGAGGTGCACGCGGTGAGGAGGCCCGGGACGAGCACCACCCCGCCGATGGTCATCAGCCCGCGCATCACCGACCGGCGGGAGGGGCACCAGTCGTCCAGGTCGCGTGCTGGGCCGGCGCTGGTCCGGAGGGCGGGGCGGGCGGGCTGGGTGGTCACGGGTCTCCTCCTGGGGACCGGCGGGCGCCGGCGCTGCTGCTGGAGCGGGTGGTCGAACGACTCCAGCATGACCCGCGCGCTCTCGAGGTGCCTCGACGTCACCCTGTGAGTCCGCTGGGAATCGTCGCCGATCAGCCGGCCCGACGCGCTGTCGAGCCGCGGCTGGTGGCCGCCGTGCGCGTGGCCGCGGCCGTGCGCGTGGTCGTCGCCTTCCGGGTGGTGACGGCCTTCTGGGCAGGGATCGGCCTCGCCGGCTTCGTCGTCGCCGCCTTCCTCGACGTGGTCTTCTTCGCCGTGGTCTTCTTCGACGCTGCCGTCTTCGTGGCTGCCGTCGCCGACGTCGTGGCCGTGGTGCGCGAGCGCAGCGACTGCGCCGCGGCGACCGTGGTGGTCGGCCTCAGCCCGCGGTCGCCCTCCGGGAGCACCCGGCCGAGGAAATGCCCGGTGTAGCTGGCCTCGACCCGGGCGACCTGCTCCGGGGTGCCCTCGGCCAGCACCGTGCCGCCACCCGAGCCGCCCTCGGGGCCCATGTCGACGACCCAGTCCGAGGACTTGATGACGTCGAGGTTGTGCTCGATCACGATGACCGAGTTGCCCTTCTCGACCAGGCCCTGGAGCACGCCGAGCAGCTTGCGGATGTCCTCGAAGTGCAGGCCGGTGGTGGGCTCGTCGAGGACGTAGACGGTGCGGCCGGTGGAGCGCTTCTGCAGCTCGCTGGCGAGCTTGACCCGCTGCGCCTCGCCGCCGGACAGCGTGGGGGCCGGCTGGCCGAGCCGCACGTAGCCGAGCCCGACCTCGACCAGGGTGGTGAGGTGCCGGGCGATGGCGGGGACGGCGGCGAAGAACTCCGCGGCCTCCTCGATCGGCATGTCGAGCACCTCGGCGACGGTCTTGCCCTTGAAGTGCACCTCGAGCGTCTCGCGGTTGTAGCGCGCGCCGTGACACACCTCGCACGGCACGTAGACGTCCGGGAGGAAGTTCATCTCGATCTTGATCGTGCCGTCGCCCTGGCAGTTCTCGCAGCGACCGCCCTTGACGTTGAACGAGAACCGACCCGGCTGGTAGCCGCGCACCTTGGCCTCGGTGGTGGTCGCGAACAGCTTGCGGACGTGGTCCCACACGCCGGTGTAGGTGGCCGGGTTGGACCGCGGCGTGCGGCCGATCGGCGACTGGTCGACGTGCACGACCTTGTCGAGGTGCTCCAGGCCGGTGACGGTCTTGTGCCGCCCCGGTACCTGGCGGGCGCCGTTGAGCTTGTTCGCGAGCACCGTGTAGAGGATGGCGTTGACCAGGGTCGACTTGCCGGACCCGGACACCCCGGTGACCGAGACCAGGCACCCGAGCGGGAACGAGACGTCGATGCCGCGCAGGTTGTGCTCGCGGGCACCGATGACGGTGACCTCGCGCGAGGGGTCGGGCTGCCGGCGGTGCTCGGGCACCGCGATGCTCTCGCGCCCGGACAGGAAGCGTCCGGTCAGCGAGGTCCTGTGCTTCATCAGGCCCTCGACCGACCCGGAGTGAACGACGTGCCCGCCGTGCTCGCCGGCGCCCGGGCCGATGTCGACGACCCAGTCGGCCGTGGCGATGGTGTCCTCGTCGTGCTCGACGACGATCAGGGTGTTGCCCAGGTCGCGCAGCCGGGTGAGGGTCGAGATGAGCCGGCGGTTGTCGCGTTGGTGCAGGCCGATGCTCGGCTCGTCGAGCACGTACAGCACCCCGACCAGGCCGGAGCCGATCTGGGTGGCGAGCCGGATCCGCTGTGCCTCGCCGCCGGACAGGGTCCCGGCCGGACGGTCGAGCGAGAGGTAGTCGAGGCCGACGTCCAACAGGAAGCCGAGCCGGGCGTTGATCTCCTTCAGCACCGCGGCGGCGATCTGCGCCTGCCGGGCATCGAGCTCGACACTCCCGAGGAACTCCGCGCACTCCCGGACGGGCAGCGCACAGACCTGGGCGATCGACTTGTCGCCGATCCGGACGGCGAGCACCTCGGGCTTGAGTCGAGCGCCGCCGCACGCCGGGCACGGGACCTCGCGCATGTAGCCCTCGTACCGCTCGCGCGACCAGTCCGAGTCGGTCTCGTTGTGCCGGCGCTTGATGAACGGGATGACGCCCTCGAACCCGCTGGTGTACGAGCGCTCGCGCCCGAACCGGTTCCGGTAGCGGACGTGCACCTGGTAGTTCTCGCCCCGCAGCAGCGCGTCCATGGCGCGCGAGGGCAGCGCTCGCCACGGGACGTCCATGGAGAAACCGAGCTGGTCGGCCAGGCCCTTCATCAGCCGGTGGTAGTACTCGTTGCTGCCCTGGGCGTTGCCCCACGGGGCGATGGCGCCCTCGGCCAGCGTGAGGTCGTCGTCGGGGACGACGAGCTCGTCGTCGACCTCGAGCCGGATGCCGATGCCCGAGCAGGTCTCGCACGCGCCGTACGGGGCGTTGAACGAGAACGTGCGGGGCTCCACCTCGTCGAGCTGGAGCGGGTGGTCGTTCGGGCAGGCCATCTTCTCGCTGAACCGCCGCTCGCGGTCCGGGTCGCCGGGCTCGAGGTCGACCAGCTCGGCAGTCAACAGGCCGCCGGAGAGTCCGAGGGCGGTCTCGACCGAGTCGGTGAGGCGGCGCTTGGCGGACGCCTTCACCGCGAGCCGGTCGACCACGACGTCGATGGTGTGCTTGAGCTTCTTCTCCAGCGTGGGCGGGGTCGCCAGCGAGACCACCTCGCCGTCGACCCGTGCTCGGGCGAAGCCCTTGCTCTGCAGCTCGGCGAACAGGTCGGCGTACTCGCCCTTGCGTCCGCGCACGACCGGCGCGAGCACCTGGAACCGGGTGCCCTCGGGCATCGCCATCAAGCGGTCGACGACCTGCTGCGGGGTCTGCCGGCCGATCGGCTCGTCGCAGACCGGGCAGTGCGCGACGCCGGCCCGGGCCCAGAGCAGGCGCAGGTAGTCGTAGACCTCGGTGATGGTGCCGACCGTGGACCGCGGGTTGCGGCTGGTGGACTTCTGGTCGATCGAGACCGCCGGCGACAGGCCCTCGATGAAGTCGACGTCGGGCTTGTCCATCTGCCCCAGGAACTGGCGGGCGTAGGCGCTCAGCGACTCGACGTAGCGTCGCTGCCCTTCGGCGAAGATCGTGTCGAACGCGAGCGAGGACTTGCCCGAACCGGACAGGCCGGTGAACACGACCAGGGCGTCGCGCGGCAGGTCGAGGTCAATGTTCTTGAGGTTGTGCTCACGGGCTCCGCGCACGACCAGCTGGTGCGCCGGCGGGCGTCCCGAGGGCGTGCGTGAAGAGGTTCGAGGGGTCGCAGAAGGCACGTCCTCAACTGTAGGTGCCGGGTCCGACAACGGCCCGGTCGGCGTCTCCCGACGCGTCACGGTCCCCTCAGACGACCTCGAGCGGGACGGCCTCCCCGGCCGCGGGCACCACGACGACGCGGTCCCCCGCGGCGACCTCGCCACCGGTCTCGACCACGGCCATCACACCGCTCAGGCGCCGGACCGAGCCGTCCACGTCCCGGACGAGGACCTGCTTGAGCAGCCCGGTGGTGAAGTCCTCGATCTGGCGGCACGGGTTGCGCAGGCCGGTGACCCGGACCACGGCGTCCGGACCGAGGTGCAGCCGCGTCCCCGCGCCCAGGGCGAGCAGGTCGACGCCGCGGGTGGTGACGTTCTCACCCAGGCCGCCGGGCGCAACGGGGTACCCGGCCGCGGCGAGCTCGTCGAGCAGCTCGGAGTGCACGAGGTGCACCTGCCGCAGGTTCGGTGAGCCCGGGTCGCGCCGCACCCGGAACAGGTGCTGGACCGTCGCTCCCGCGTGGGCGTCGCCCTGCACGCCGAGCCCGGCGAGGAGGGTCACGACCGGGAACGCCGGCTTGCTGAAACGGTGACCGTCGTCGCGGCACACCGCGACGACCACCCCGACGGTGCCGTCGTCGTCCCTCGGCTCGCTCGGCTCGCTCATGCCGGACATCCTCCCCCGGGGCTAGGGTCGCTCGCGTGAGCACGACATCGAGCAACGGCGCCGACGTCCCCGAGAGCACCCGGCTGGACGACCTGTCCGATCCGGGTCAGTACCTCCACGCGGTGCACGTCCTCACCGACGAGACCGACCGGCTGATGGACACCGTCAAGGCGATGGACGAAGAGGCGGTCCGCGCGCCGTCGCTGTGCGAGGGGTGGAGCCGGGCGCACCTGCTCAGCCACCTGGCGCGCAACGCCGACGCGGTCGGCCGGCTGGTGCACTGGGCGCGCACCGGCGAGGAGACCCCGATGTACGCCTCACCGGAGTCGCGCGACGCCGACATCGAGTCCGGGGCCGTGAACACGGTCGCCGACCTCGAGGGTGACGTCGAGTCCAGCGCCGACCGGCTGCTGGAGGGGTTGTTGACGATGACGCCCGGTGGCACCGGCGTGACCGTGCGGCTGCGTGGCGACCACCCGATGGCCTCGCACGACCTGCCGCTGATGCGCGCGTACGAGGTGGTGCTGCACCACCTCGACCTCGACACCGGCTACACGCTGGACCGCACCGACGGCGCGCTGCTGGATCGGCTGCTGCGCGAGGCGGTCCGCCGTCTGACCGGTCGGGTCGCCCCGGCACTGACCCTGCGCACCGAGGCCGGGACGACGTACGAGGTGAGCGGCGGCGGCCCCGAGGTGGGCGGTCCGGCCGGTGAGCTGGTCGCGTGGGCCTCCCGCCGCTCGGACGGCTCCGGGCTGACCGGGGACCTGCCCGACCTCCCGCCCTGGGGCTGACCGTCCCGACGGTGCCTCGCGCTGCCTCGGCCGCCGGGGCGTGCCAGGCTGACGCGATGAGCACCTACCCGGCGGTCGAGGTCACCGAGCTGCCCGGCGCGACGCTGCGGACCGTGTCGGTCTCCGAGCAGGACAACATCAGCTACCTGCTGACCTGCGGCTCGACCGGGTCCCAGCTTCTCGTCGACGCCGCTGACTCCCCCGCCGACCTGCTGAGGATGGTGGGGGCCGGGTCGGCCGACGGCCGGCTCGACCTGGTCGTCACCACGCACCAGCACTGGGACCACCACCGCGCGCTGGCCGCCGTCGTCGAGGCGACCGACGCCCGCACGGCTGCCGGCGAGGACGACGCCGACGAGCTGCCCGTGGCCCCGGACGACCGGCTGGTGCACGGCGACCGGGTGGTGGTCGGGAGCCTGGTGCTCGACGTGATCCACCTGCGCGGCCACACCCCGGGCTCGGTCGCCCTGGCATGGACCGACGGCGCCGGCACCACCCACCTGTTCACCGGCGACAGCCTGTTCCCCGGCGGCGTGGGGAACACGGACGAGGACCCGGAGCGGTTCGCGACCCTGATCGACGACGTCGATCAGCGGCTGTTCGGCGCCTACGACGACAGCACGGTCGTGCACCCCGGTCACGGCAGCACCACCACCCTCGGCGCCGAGCGTCCCCACCTGTCCGAGTGGCGCGAGCGCGGCTGGTGACGGCCCGCCGGGCCGTCAGGAGTCCGACAGGTCCGAGCGATGGAGGTTCGCGGCCCTCCTGAGGGCCAGATGTCTCCATCGCCTCAGCGCGCTGGGGCCGAGCTCGCCGCCGACCGGTCAGGGCGGGTGGTTGGATGAGGGCATGGTCCTGGAGGTCGCCACCATCACGGTCACGCCCGGGGAGGAGGACGCGTTCGTCGCGTCCTACCGCGGGGTCCGCCACGTCATCCTCGGTGCCGAGGGGTGCCGTAGCGTCCGGATGACCCGCGGGGTCGAGTCGCCGTCGACGTTCGTGCTGCTGGTCGAGTGGGCCTCGGTGCAGGCCCACGACGAGAACTTCCGGCAGACCGACCTGTTCGGGCAGTGGCGGGGGGCGATCGGCCCGCACTTCGCCCAGCCCCCGCACGTCGAGCACTTCGAGGACGTCGATGTCTGACCCTTCGCCCGAGCCTTCGCCCGCGGAGACCACCTCCGTCTGGACGCCGGACGCGGCTCGCGGCACCATCCGGCCGGTCCGGCAGCTCGGTGACCCGGTGCTGCGCTCGGCGGCCACGAGGGTCACCCGGTTCGACGACGACCTGCGCTCCCTGACCGACGACATGTTCGCCTCGATGTACGCCGCCCAGGGCGTGGGCCTGGCCGCCAACCAGATCGGCGTCGAGTACGACGTGTTCGTCTACGACTGCCCGTTCGACGAGGACGACGACAACGACCCGGAGCTGCCGCCCGAGCACGGCCTGGGCTACGTCGTGAACCCGACCCTGACCACCACCTGGGGCGAGCAGCTGGTCTGGTCCGAGGGGTGCCTGTCCCTGGTCGGCTTCGCCTGGGACACCCCACGCGCCGACTGCGCCACCGTCACGGGGGTCGACGTCACGGGCGCCCCGACCGAGGTCAGCGGCAGCGGGATGCTCGGCCGGTGCCTGCAGCACGAGACCGACCACCTGACCGGCAGGGTCTACCTGGACCGGTTGCCACGGCTGCAGCGCGGCAAGGCGATGCGCCGGTTCCTGGAGCACCAGGAGACCTACCGCCCGTAGCGGTAAACGGCGCCTCAGACCCGCAGGGCGGTGAGGACCGCGAGCACGCGCCGGTGCACGCCGGGGTCCTCGACCAGGCCGAGCTTGGCGAAGACCGAGGTGATGTGCGCCTCGACGGTGCGTTCGGTGACCTGCAGCCGGCGCGCCAGCTCCCGGTTCGACAGGCCCTCGGCGACCAGCGCCAGTACCTCGCGCTCCCGTGCGGTGAGCACCGCCAGCGGGTCGGCGCGGCGCCGCCGCTCGAGCACCCGCGCCACGATCGTGGGGTCCAGGACCGTCTCGCCATCACGCAGCCGACGCAGCGCGTCGACCAGCAGGACGCCGTCGGACACCCGGTCCTTGAGCAGGTAGCCGATGCCACCCGGGTACTCCTCGAGCAGGCGGATCGCGTACTCCGGCTCGACATAGCTCGACAGCAGCAGCACGGCGAGGCCGGGGTGCAGCTCGCGCAGGGTCGCTGTGACCCGGATCCCCTCGTCGGTGTGCGTCGGCGGCATCCGGATGTCGACGACCACGGCGTCGGGCCTGACCGAGGCCACCTCGCGCAGCAGCGACTCGGGGTCGCCCACCGACGCGACGACGTCGAGTCCGGCCGCCGTGAGCACGTGCGCGATGCCTTCGCGGGTGAGCATCGTGTCGTCGGCGATCACGACCCGCACGGCAGCTCCAGCCTCGTGCCGTCGGCCGTGCCCGTGACCCGCCCGCCCAGGGCGCCGACGCGATCCAGCACCGCTGCGGACACCGGTCCTGCGGAACCCTCGACGTCGACGACCAGCAGCCGCTCCTGCCGGACCGCCTCGACGACGACCGCGCGGACGACGACCGCCACGACCTGATCGTCCGCCGCACCGGCTGCCTCCGCGACGTAGAGGTAGGCGGCGAGCTCGACGCTGTGAGCGAACCTCCCGGTCGTGACCAGGACCGGTTCCAGAGGCACCTCGGTCACGTCCGCGAGGGACCGCAGCGCCGCGGCGAGACCGGCCTGCGTCAGCACCGCCGGGTGGATGCCGGTGGCCAGATCGCGGAGCGCGTCCAGCGCGGCACGCGTCCCCTCGAGCCCGCGGTCCAGCTCGGCGACGACCGGCTGCTGACCTCCTCGTCGCGCCGCGGCACGGGCCCGGTCCAGCGACCAGGTCAGTGCCAGCAGGCTCTGCTGCGCACCGTCGTGCAGGTCGCGCTCGAGCGTGCGTCGGGCCTGGTCACCGGTCGCCACGATCCGCCGGCGCGAGTCCCGGGCGTCCTCGACCCGGGCTAGCCGCTCGGCAGCGAGCCGGTCGTTCTCCAGGGCCAGCAGGGCGGCGGGACCGAGCGCCGCCTCCAGGAGCCGGACCGGGAGCACCGTGGGGTCGTGCAGCACGACCGCAAGGCCGAGCCCGCCCCGCCCCAGCGGGGTCGCGACCCGTCCCGCGCCGGGCTCGACGGTTGCGGCGCGGCCCTCCGCGGTCACGTGCCGGCCCCCGGACCCGACCGGGTAGGCGACCTCGA